>JAQXNW010000016.1 GCA_029098205.1 Eubacteriales bacterium
CGCGCTCTTTTTGAATTGATTCATGGTCTGCCTATGCTTACAATAAGGATACAACAGCGGATCGGCGGACAGAACAGATAACGATTGCAGATCGCTGAGAAAGGAGAAGAAAAAATGGATGCATCTTTCCCGGAAGTAAAAAAATATTTTGGATTTGGCTGTATGCGCCTGCCGATGAAGGGCAGTGAGGTAGATCTGCCGCAGTTTAAAGAGATGGTTGACCTGTTTCTCGAAAACGGATTCTCCTATTTTGATACTGCTCACGGGTATCTGAACGGTAAATCCGAACTGGCAATCCGCGAAGGTCTGACCAGCCGTTATCCGCGTGATAGCTACATTTTGACGGATAAACTTACCGAGCCATACTTTAAGAACGAAGCGGATATCCGCCCGTTCTTCGAGCAGCAGCTCAAGTGGTGCGGCGTCGATTATTTTGATTTTTATCTGATGCACGCGCAGGGCAATACGAATTACGGGAAGTTTCAGCGCTGTCATGCCTACGAGACAGCATTTGAACTGAAGAAAGAGGGGAAAATCCGCCACGTCGGCATTTCCTTCCATGACAAAGCCGAAGTTCTGGACAGAATCCTGACGGATCACCCGGACATCGAAATCGTTCAAATCCAGTTCAATTATCTGGATTATGAAGATGCTTCCGTAGAGAGCCGGAAGGTTTATGAGGTTGCAAGAAAGCATAACAAGCCTCTTCTTGTCATGGAGCCGGTGAAAGGCGGGACTCTTGTCAATCTTCCGGATGAGGCACAGAAGATTTTCGATGATTTAAATGCGGAAAAAGGGACGCATAACTCGAATGCATCCTATGCGATTCGATTTGCGGCAGGCTTTGACGGTATCCGCATGGTGCTTTCCGGCATGAGCACATTGGAGCAGATGAAGGAAAATCTCTCTTATATGAAGGATTTCAAGCCGCTCGATGAAGATGAGACGGCAGCGGTGAAGAAGGCGGCCGATTCGTATAAGGCGCTGGAAGCAATTCCGTGCACGGCCTGTCATTACTGCATTGAGGAGAATCATTGTCCGAAGAACATCCTGATCCCGGATCTGTTTGCCTGCATGAATAAGAAAAAAATCTTTAATGACTGGAATATGAATTACTATTATGATGAAGTGCTGACCATCGGTCATGGCAAGGCAAGCGACTGTCTGAAGTGCGGGCAGTGCGAGAAGATATGTCCGCAGCATCTGCCGATACGAAAGCTCTTGGACGATGTCGCGGGTACGTTCGAAAAACGGTGAAAAACGATACATATTGAATATGAGGAGACGGAAAGGCAGAAAGCAATGGCAAAGAATCTGATCATTTATTTCAGCCGTGCGGATGAGAATTATTTTATGGAACTCTAAAAAATCAAGATTCCGTATTTAATTCAGCACAATTTGTTGTCCCTACATGCGTATTGAATTATAATATATTACTTACTGTACCAGAATTAGTTTATTTGAATATAGGGGAGGAATCTTGAATGGAAAAAAGAAAAAGGAAAAGAAAATTAAAACGTATATTTGGTGTTCTGGCTCTTTCGGTGCTGATGTCTTTCTGTCTTGCGCCAACTGCATTTGCGCTTTCCGATGATGCAGCCGGCGGGGATGCGGTAGCGAATGAGACAGAGAAGTCTTCGGCAGCGCAGATTGAAGAAACTGCGGCGGAAGCAGACACCACAGCACCAAACCATGTCGATACCGCTGCGCCTTCCGACGAGAAGAAAGGTACGGATATCTCCTACAATGCAAGCGCAGTTTTCTGGGGGACCGAGTTTCCTGTCGCGGATGGTTCCGCAGCGATTACGGCTGAGGACGCAAGGGAAGGCAAAACGCTGGGAGAGGTGTCTGAGGACTTTAAGGGTACGAAGCTTGAGGACTACAATGCCGGAAACCTCGTTATGAAGGGGGATCTTGCCATTCGGAATCAGGATGGCAGCGCCAGTGATACAACAAATAAAGCGCCGCATGAAGTAAAGAAAGATACAAAGTATGATCTCGAGGCAGATCTTAATGTTGAAGCCGTGCATGATGCCATTGAAAAATCGGCGGTTCTGATGAGCGCCGTTTACAATGCAGATGCGGTAAAGGTTGTGTATGTTAACAACCTTGAGACAGGCCTCCGCTCAACATTCACATTCGGAAGCGACTTAAACGGTGAGTTTTATGTTCCTACGTCGCTGGAGGATGCGCAGAAGCACTATGTTCTGTCTTCGGCAGATGGAAATCCGCTGATTTACCGCATCAACTATGCGAAGTCCAAGTTCGCGAAGGACAATGTCTCTATTGTCATGGATCTTGACCTGACGCAGATGGATGCGCATAAAACCACCTACGACGGCTCCGGAAAAACTCTTTACGGTATTGGCGGCGTCATGGAGAATTTCAATCATTCGGGCAAGGAGTACGGGGATACGTACGACACCAGCACATTCGGAAACTTAAGACAACTGATTACATCTTCGGCAAAGAAAATACATCTTCAGATTAAGGATGTGCTGCTGCACTCCGCTTCCGGCAATTCGAATACAACGGAAACCAGCACCGAGGTCACCAGGACTTCGCAGGGAACGATCCACGGTACGCTGGTCGGCTATATGAAGGCGGATGCCGGTCACGGCCACATCAAGGGTCATATCTCTTACGTATGGGGCGCGATGCAGGATACTGAAGGGAAAGTTGTTAATAAAGGCGCTGACGATGACAGCATCGCAGTAACCGCGCAGTTTACAGAAATTACGAAAAAAGACATCCCGGTTCAGCCAGACAAGCCGGATCAGCCGAGCAAGCCGGGCAGCCAGACCGTTCACAATAATACGAACCGGTCGGCCAGTGATGCGGCAGTGAAAAAGACATCTGCGAATCCGAACACAGGAGATGCGAACAGTCTTCCCGTCTGGATCGTACTTCTGATGGCCTCCGCAGGCGTATGCGGAGCGTCCGTTATTTACCGCAGAAAACAGAATAATAATTAACTGAGACAGGGATGCGGACGTTTCAATACGACCGGTTCCACACTTGTGTAAATTAAAACAGCTTGACTGTCTATGATGCATGAACAGATCTCCTTTCGTTAGAGTTTGGTCTGACTTTTGGAGAGCTGTTCATTGTAACAGGCAGTCAGGCTGTTTTTCTGCTTCAGGACATGTAGGATGTGCTGGAATATTCTATTCAGAAAAAGATGGAGTATGTTGATGTTAAGCTTAAGAATATTTCTGAACCGGAGGAGGCGCT
>JAQXNW010000017.1 GCA_029098205.1 Eubacteriales bacterium
ATCGCCATGTATCTCTGCCGGACAATGACCGATGATTCCTTTGAAAAAATCGGAAATAACTTCGGCGGACGCCATTACTCCACGGTTATGCACGCCTGCGATAAAATTCAGGCGGACCGGGAGAAGGACGAACAGCTGAAACATGACCTCGACGCACTGGAAAAAGAAATCGAAGAATAGGAAGAAAACGGCTATGTGCATAACTTCATATTTATCCACATAGTTATCGGTATATTATCAATATTCTTTTTGTTTTCATTCCCTGTAAAATCAAGGGCTTTGAGGCTTATACACAGTATCCTCACCCTCTACTAATAATACTAATTTAAATTTAAAAAGAAAAACACTTTTTCGGAGGCTTCAAATGAAAATCATCTGTCAAAAACAAGAACTGGCAAAAGCACTGAATATAGTTTCCAAGGCTGTAACGACCAGATCCACGATGCCGGTTCTGAAAGGCATTTTACTAAAAGCATATCCTGACGGAAGGCTTACTTTGTCTTCTTCGGATTTAGAGATTTCGATCCAGGATACTATTGCCGTTACCGTTGAAAAAAAGGAAGATGCCGGCTCAATCGTTGTCATGGCGCGTAAATTTAACGAAATCGTACGCAGCCTTCCGGGAGAAGAACTCACGATTCAAACAATAGAAAGAAATGATGAAACGATTGTAGAAATTCAGAGCGTCACTGCGGACTTTGAGATCATCGGAATTTCCGCGGATGAATTTCCGGTTCTCCAGGAAGTCAACGAAAACACCGCTTCCATTCCAGTGGATAACAGAACCATTCGCGAGATGATTGAAAAAACGAAGTTCGCGGCAAGCGTTGATGAATCTCGAGGAATCATCACAGGAATTCTGCTTGAAATCGATGGAAGCCGTATCAGCACCGTCGCCATCGACGGATACAGAATGGCCATCAACCGGAGAACGATGCCGGGAGATGAAAAGCATAAATTCGTAATTTCAGCGAAAATCATGGATGAACTCAGCAAGATCCTTTCGGATCAGGAGGAAGAAGAGAATGGAACGCTGTATTTAAGCAACCGGAAAGCGGTTTTTGTATTCGGAAATGTCCAGGCGGAACTCAAGCTTCTGGAAGGCGACTTCATTGATTACAGAAGCATTCTTCCAAAAAACAGCGGAATCAGCGTCATTGTAAAACGAAAAGAATTGATGGAAAGCATCCAGAGAGCCTCCCTATTCGCAAACGCAGGGAAAAACAATCTGGTAAAATTCCAGCTGAAGGAAAATATCCTGACTGTTTCGTCAAAGTCAGAGGAAGGAAAAGCGACCGAGGATCTTGTCGTCGAAAAAACCGGAGAAAACCTGGAGATCGGATTCAATGCGAGATATCTTCTTGATATCATCCGCGCCGTGGATGATGAAGAAGTAAAGCTTCTTTTTAATTCCGCGATTGATCCCTGCCTGATTGTACCGCTTCAGGGCGACGCGTATGAGCATCTTCTTCTTCCGGTCCGTCTCAACAGCTAGTCCGGGAAACAAAGAAAGTGCAGCAGCGGAGCAGACATGGTCATTGAAAAGATCGAACTTCACAATTTTAGAAATTACGAGGATCTGACGCTGGCCTTCGATCCGAAAGTCAACCTTATCACCGGGAGCAATGCCCAGGGAAAGACAAATTTAATCGAAGGAATCTTTTTGTCTTCAATGGGCCGTTCTTTTCGGACAAACAAAGAAGACAGCCTGATCCGGTTCGGCCAGGATATGGCAAGAGTGACGGTCTGGGCGAAGAAAGAATTAGTCCGTACAAAAGTGGAAATTGTCATACGGAAGAATTCAAAAAAATATATCCGTAAAGACGGCACGGCGGTTCCGAAGCTTTCAGAGCTTATGCGGAACATAATCATTGTCGCTTTTTCCCCGGAAGATCTTCGTATAGTGAAGGATGAACCGGAGAAACGACGGAAGTTTATTGACCGCGAGCTTGCGCAGATCAAACCGGCCTATTACAGATGCCTTTCTGATTATCGAAAAGCACTGCTTCAGAGAAATGTATATCTGAAGCAGCAGAACCCCGATCCGACGCTTCTTTCCGTATGGGATGAGCAGCTGATCCGGGAGGGCGCGAAAATGATCGCCTATCGGAAGGAGTTTATAGACCGGATTGGAGCGTACAGCCGGAAAATACACGAAAAAATTACGAACGGGCAGGAAGAGCTGACCCTTAAGTATCTTCCGAATGTGGAATGGGCGGAGCAGGAAGAGAAAATTTCGGATCATCTCCGGAAGGCGCTGGAAGCTCATCGAGAGACGGATTTTCGCATGCGGACGACCTATGCCGGTCCTCATAAGGATGACATGGCTTTCTATATTAATGGAATCGACGCCCGGAAATACGGATCTCAGGGACAGCAGCGGACGTGCGCGCTTTCTCTTAAGCTGGCGGATCTTGATGTGATCCGGGAGGAGACCGGGGAAGAAGGCATTCTTCTTCTGGATGATGTTATGAGCGAACTGGATCAGGGACGGCGTGAATATCTGGTCCGCGCTCTGGAAAGAAACCAGATTTTCATCACCGCGACGGATGTAGACAAAGAAGTGCTGAATGCTTATCCGGCCGCCAGAGTCTTTGCCGTTCGAGAGGGAACGGTCCGTGAAAGGCAGAAGAACGACTCAAAAGCGCGTTAAAAAATAAAAAAGAATGGATAAAATTTCGTTTTCAGCGTGTTTTAATCCTGAAAAGGTATAATATCTCATTTCTGTAGAATCGTTGCTTAAATCGGCGATTTGATGTATAATAAAACTGTGCTTTAAGCACGGTTTTTTGTTTTTAAATTTTTATTTTCCGGATAGTAAGGAAAGAGGTTTTATAGTCAATGGCAAAACAGAAAGCGCCGCAGCAGGAATATAACGCGGACCAGATCCAAGTTCTGGAAGGTCTGGAGGCGGTCCGCAAGCGTCCGGGCATGTATATCGGAACGACAGGCCCTAGAGGACTCCATCATCTTGTCTATGAGATTCTGGATAACTCCGTGGATGAAGCGCTGGCAGGATTCTGTAAAAATATTAATGTAGTAATTCGGCAGGACAACTCCATTATGGTGGAAGACGACGGACGAGGCATGCCGGTGGATGAGCATCCGAAGCTGCATATTCCGGCGGTGGAAGTAATTCATACCGTGCTCCATGCCGGCGGTAAATTCGGCGGCGGAGGATATAAGGTATCCGGCGGTCTTCATGGTGTCGGCGCCTCTGTCGTAAACGCTCTTTCTACGAAGATGATTGTCGAGGTAGAACGTAATAATAAGCTGTACCGGATTGAGTTCGCCCGCGGAAAAACAACCAGCAAGCTGAAGGTTGTCGGTTCTT
>JAQXNW010000018.1 GCA_029098205.1 Eubacteriales bacterium
TCATCACACTTGGATTCGCGGGATTTGTCCGCGAAGGATCAAACGCGCTGGTGCAGATCGTATGCAACGCCACTCTCCGAATCTACGGCGGGGACATCTATGTCGGCATCATGACCATTCTGAACTCCGTAAGGGATATGACGACGCTTCCGATCAACGGCCTGTCTTCCGGCAGCCAGCCGGTACTTGGCTTTAACTTCGGAGCCCGAAAGCCTGAACGCGTCCGGAAGGGAATTCTCTTTACGACAATCGCCGGTATGATCTACGGCACAGCGCTCTGGGCCATTGTCATTCTGTTCCCGCATCCATTCCTCGCGATGTTCACGAAGGATCCTGCAATCCTCACCGCAGGACGTCACGCGATCCGCGTATACTACGCCGCGTTCTTCATGATGATTTTCCAGTTTTCCGGGCAAAGCACCTTTATCGCGCTGGGCGATTCAAAGTATGCAATCTTTTTCTCCATCTTCCGGAAAGTGATTATCGTCGTGCCGCTTACGATCCTGCTTCCGCTTCTTGCGGGACTCGGGACAGACGGCGTATTTCTGGCGGAACCGGTCTCTAATGGAATCGGCGGACTGACCTGCTATCTGACGATGATCCGTGTCGTATGGAAAAAGCAGCTCAGCACGGACGCCCCGCTGAAGGAATAAAAGGGCTCCCCCGGCTTTTGTGAAGAAACCGTCAAAAAACAGAAAAGAAACCGCCATATTATTTCCACGAAAATGACAGCGCACTGCCCTTCTGATAACACATAATTTCTGTATATTAATAACTGTCAAGAGGCAATGACAAACCACCATCCAATAACTTTTTTCAACTTTTTCATTTTTCCTAAAGTTCATAACTACCTTCAGAAAGACCGGGATTTTCCCGGTCTTTCTGATTTTTGCCTCCGTTCCGAAGGGGCGGAAGCCCCGGTAACAGCGGACCTCTGCCCTCTCTTGTGTCTTATTTTCAGAAAGATTATAATATAGATATGCCTATTGCTTTAATAGGCTGGAGCAAGAAGAAATCACTTAAAGATCATAGTCAGAATATTAAAAAGGAGCTTCAGTATGTTTGGATTTATGACGCCAAAATGTGCCTCGAATACCGGGGCTGTGAATGATATCAAGAGCGACTTCAAGAACGCGGAGAAGATCGGCGAATACCGATTTGGAGACGAAGCCTGCTATCTTCCTGAAAATCCGGGATGGATCTATATTCCGTACCGGAGCATTGACAATGCGAAGAACGCGGTGCTTCAGGTTACGCATTCCTGCTGCAGCGGCGGGCATACGATGGCGACGCCGTCGATTCTGCTTCACTTTGACGGAGGAAACAAAACGCTCCAGTTCGATACAGAATCCGAGAGCAAAAAAGCCTTCGACAGAATCACGGCCGGGCAGTCAGCGGATACATCTTCACAACAAAATTAAATCGATTTATTTGTATATATTGACAATTAATTTATTCAGTAGTAGGGTTATTTCATGGAACCTAACAGCATGATTTACGGATGCTGAAACCGGATTTGCCTGCTCCTTACTTTGATTCTGAAGCGACGCGCTGAATGCGGATTCCAGTATCACAGCACAGGAGGGAATACATATGAAAACCAGGAAAGTAGGAATTGTCGGCGTCGGCCATGTCGGCGCGCATACAGCATACAGTCTCGCAATCCAGGGAATCGCAGATGAAATCGTTTTGGTGGACACCAACAAGCCGCGTGTCGGAAGCGAATTCCAGGATCTGTTTGATTCCATTCCTTATATGCCGAACCGGGTGCATCTGACCAATGGCACCTATGAGGATCTGGAAGACTGCGATGTAATTGTGAACAGCGCCGGCGACATCACGCTTCTTCTGGGATCTGAAGACCGTTCCCGCGAACTCCGGTATACAGTTCCCTGCGTGCACACCTGGGCTGATCAGTTAGGGAAAACAAGCTTCGACGGAATCATCGTAAACATCAGCAACCCATGCGACGTCGTAACCCGTGAAATAGCGCTCGCAACCGGTCTTCCAAAGGGACATGTCCTGGGTACAGGCACCGGCCTTGATACAGCGCGTCTGGTTTCGCAGATCGCTGAAGCTACACATGTGAATGCGCACTCCATCCAGGCATATATGATCGGAGAGCATGGAAATTCAATGTTCGCAGGCTGGTCGGCCGTTACGATGAACGGACTTCCGCTGGACGAATTCCTTGACAAATACCAGGACGCGAAATTCGATAAGGCTGAAATCGAGCAGCTCGGACGTCATGGCGGCTGGGTAACTTTCTCCTACAAGCACGCGACCGAATACGCCATCGCAACCACCGCCGCGAAGATGGTGAAAGCAATTCTTCACGATGAGCGGATCATCATGCCTGCGAGCACGGAGCTTACGGGTGAATACGGCCAGAATGGCGTCTTTGTCGGAGTTCCGGTTCTCCTCGGAAAGAACGGTGTTGAACAGGTCATCGAGCTTTCGCTCACGGACGAAGAGTTGGATAAGCTGAACGACAGCTGCAACGCGATCCGCGCGAACATGGCGCTGGCCGACGAAATCGAAGGACGGGCGTAACTCCCCTTTCCTTCGAATGAATCCGATCCTCCGTCGAAAACAAAAGCGCTCCGAAAAAAACACGGCGATCAATCACTATAATATATGGCAGGGCCTTTCGCGACAGTTACATCACGGAAGGCCCTTTCCTATATCCGGGAGTATCCCAAGATTGTGTAAACCTCCATACTAACGTAAGATAAGCTTAGGCGTATAGAACAAGAAATGCCCGGTTCGGGCTGTTTTCAGACATTCCAAACCGGGCATGAGAACAGGGATTCAGGGGCGCACAGCCTCCGAATAAATCCCCCATCTTGACATGTATTAATCTCTTGCATTTTTGCAAAAGCCGCTGCATTAAAGCACCTGCGCATCTCCATAAGGATTTCCCTGAAGGAAGTTTCTGGCGTTTTCCATCGTTTCCGCAGCGATGGCCTGCAGCGCCTCGCGGGTAAAGAAGGCCTGATGCGAGGTGAGCATGACCTGCGGGAACGACATCAGCCTTGACGTGATATCATTCTGGAGAATATCGTCGGAGTGATCCGTGTACACGTTCTGTTCCTCCCCTTCGTAAACGTCGAGCGCAACGGCATGGAACTTGCCGGCACGAAGCGCCTCGATCAGTGCCTCAAGATCGATGAACCCGCCTCGAGCCGTATTCACGAGCATAACGCCGTCCTTCATCATAGCGATCGCTTCCCGGTTGATCAGGTGATAGGTGCCGCCTTCTCCCATGACAAGCGGTCCGTGGAGCGAAATCAGGTCGGACTTTCTGAAGAGTTCCTCCTTGCTGACATATGTCAGAAGGCCCTCTTCCTCCAGACTTTTATCAGGATACGCGTCCCAGGCAAGGACGTTCATGCCGTAGCCCTTACAGATGCGGGCCATGCACCTTCCGATTTTCCCAGTCGTTACGATTCCGGCGGTTTTATTATGAAGGTCCGTTCCAAGAAGGCCGTTCAGAGAGAAGTTATTGTCTTTTACTTTATTATATGCCTTATACAAGCGGCGGTTGGCTGCCTGCAGAATGGCCATCGCGTGCTCGGCAACCGCGGAAGGGGAATATGCAGGAACGCGGAGAATCGTCATACCACATGCCTTTGCCGCATCCAGATCAACATTATTGAAGCCTGCGCAGCGCAGCAAAATCAACCGCACACCGTTTTCCTTCAGCGCTTCGACAACTTCTTTCGGTGCTTCATCATTCACGAAGATGCAAACCGCATCAAATCCCTGCGAAAGATGCACGGTTTCGGAAGTCAGGCGGCTGGTGAAATATGTGATGTCCGCATTGTACGCTCCCTCTCCCATGTCCTTTGCCAGTTCCTCAAAATAAATGCGGTCGTATTCTTTTGTTCCGTAGAAAGCCACCTTCAGCACATTCAGGTTTTTGTCAACAGGGATAATATCCGCGAAAACTTCTTTGAGCCGCTCGATATCCTGCTCTTCCGTCGGCCCTTCTGCGGAAATGACCAGCTTGTCACCGAATCCGGCACGAAGGGAAACCAGCGCAAGAACATCATTGCCCGGAGCGGTTTTCCCGTTTGCGGCAACCGTAATGCTGCTCTTCAGCTTGGTGCATTCCGTAGCAAGTATGGCGGATGGCCGCGCATGCAGCCCCAGAGTCGCCTTACACGTGTATTCAAAGGTCTTCATTTTGTTTATCCTTTCTGTTGAAAAACATTACGTCGGCGTATCTTCTGCACGCCGAAATTCACTGCGTAAATTCTGGCACAGATATAATATTATAGGTACTGCGATTTGTCGAGTACAATAAAAAAACAATGCAGTCCACGAACACTGTAAAGGCCCATGGGCTGCATAAGCGGTCTTTTTTTATACGCTGTGTAATAGTTTCCCGCGCTGCATGCGGCGAATTTCTATCAATTATCCGTAAAAATCAAAAATTGATATCCGTTCGTTCCGACGAAATTATTCGCTTTCACCTCCGGGTTGCTGCCATCCCTGCTGATTCCGTTCTGATCGGCCGCGTTACAGGTCCAGGAACATCCTTGATCATTTACGAAATCGTTACGGAATTTTTCAAAGCTGACGCCGTCGGTTGTAATAGGCAGCCAAATCCATCTGGTGACAGATCCGACTGGCGAAAAGCATCTTAATCCTTCCTTATCAAAGGATCCCGAAAAAACGGGCACCCTGAAAATAAATTTCAGGATGCCCGTTTTTCATCTGCCCGGTTCATCATCATCCGGATCTGTCTTTAGGTCCGTCATCGAATGAATTCCGATCGCGACCGTCGATCCGTTATGAAGAAGAGACGATGTCGCGGGCGGCAAAATGCCCATGACTCCAAGCGCGATCAATCCGCCGTTGAAGCCCATAATAAACCGGTAATGCCCGCGGATTCGCTTCATCATCGCCATGGATAATTTACGGAGATAAACGAGCTGCCAAAGTCCGCCCGACGTAATGGTAATGTCCGCGACTTCCCGCGTGATCGCGGCGCCGCCTTTGACGGCAACCCCCGCATCGGCTTCCGAGAGCGCCGGCGTATCATTAATTCCGTCGCCAATCATGACAACCCGCCGTCCGGCCGCATGTTCGCTCTGTACAAACTCGGCTTTGTCCTCCGGGAGAACCTCCGCGTGGAATTCATCCAGCCGAAGCTTCTTTGCCACTGCCTCCGCCGTCCGCTGGTTGTCGCCCGTCATCATGCAGACCTTCTTGAATCCAAGCGCGTGCAGCGCGTCCACAACAGCAGGCGCCTCTTCCCGGAGCGGATCCGAAATTCCAATCGCGGCGGCCAGTTTTCCGCCAATCGCCATATACAGATAAGAATATTCATCCGGAAGCGACTCCAGAACCGTCTTCTCTTCTTCCGTGCAGACGCATTTTTCATGGTCAAAGATAAAATGCCAGCTGCCGATAACCGCCTTTTCGTTCGTGGAAGAGATCCGGCTAGCGATCCCATGCGCCACGACATATTCCGGCTTCGTATGCATCTCTTCATGAGAGATTCCTTCTTCCTTCGCTTTCCGGACCACTGCGTTCGCGATCGAATGCGGATAGTGCTCCTCCAGGCAGGCCGCTGTCCGAAGTGCTTCTTCC
>JAQXNW010000019.1 GCA_029098205.1 Eubacteriales bacterium
ATTATCTTCATTCCGGGCGGCTTCTCCGGAGCCGATGAACCGGATGGATCCGGGAAATTCATAACTGCTTTCTTCCGGAATCCGGAAATCAGCGATGCGGTAACCGATCTTCTGGAGAAGAGAGATGGCCTTATGGCCGGAATCTGCAATGGATTCCAGGCACTGATCAAACTTGGTCTTGTGCCATATGGAAAAATCATCGAACCCAGAGAGAATACACCTACGCTGACATTCAATGAAATCGGACGGCACCAGTCGAAGCTGGCAAATCTTCGCGTTTCTTCGGTGAAATCACCGTGGATGAAGTACTGCCGGACGGGAGAGATCTATTCGGTTCCGATTTCTCATGGAGAAGGGCGTTTCATCGCTTCCGAGGAGGAAATTCGTGAACTGGCAAAGAACGGGCAGATTTTGACGCAGTACGCAACTCCTGATGGTATCGTTTCGAATGCGATTCAGGACAACCCAAATGGTTCGCTCTATGCGATTGAAGGAATCACGTCTCCGGACGGCCGTGTTCTCGGAAAGATGGGACATTCAGAACGTATCGGAGACCAGATCTATGATAATCTCTACAAAAATGTTCCTGGCAATCACGATATGAAAATGTTCCAGGCTGCGGTTGAATATTTTAAGTAATCTTTGACAGCTCAGTCAGATGGAAGGCGGTTCTGCATCGTTTGCAGGCCGCCTTTTTTACGCACTCATTCTGGTTATTCCTGTTTTTCTGCCCCAAAGGAATTGACAGTGCACTGTTTGAAGTATATCATTATATTGTAACATATAAAATTACATCTAAATATCTATGAAAAGGAAGAGCAATGCAAGTATCGACAAAATTTACAATCGCTGTCCATTTGCTGACAGCTGCGGAATATTTCAAGGATCATGAAAAAATTACAAGTAAGTTCCTCGCTTCGAGTATTGGAACGAATCCTGTAATCGTAAGAAATATCATGCTCCAGCTGCAGAATTCCGGTCTTATCGAAGTTAAAAGAGGAACAGGCGGCATTACAATAACCAGACCGCTTTCTGAGATTACGTTTCTTGATATCTATAAATCGGTAGAAACGAACAGTAAAGAAGAGATGTTCCGTTTCCATGAGAATCCGAATCCGGCCTGTCCGGTAGGAAGAAATATTCATAAGGCATTGGATCAGTCTCTCACTGAAATCCAGACGAATTTTGAAAGGGAACTTGCGTCTCATACCTTGGAAGATGTATATGAGAATATCAAAGTGGAATTGAAGACAGCTTAAGGGAATCATTCTGCCGAAGATGCTGAAAAGGGAAGTACAGCTATGAAAATACTTGTTGCCATGGATTCCTTCAAGGGAAGCCTGTCATCGTTAGAAGCCGGTTATGCCGTTCAGGATGGAATTCTGAAAGCGGATCCGGAAGCGCAGTTTACTGTTAAACCGCTGGCGGATGGCGGAGAAGGAACTGTTTCAGCCCTGACAGAGGGTCTGGGAGGAAGGATCGTCCGTGTTTCTGTTACGAATCCGGTCGGTAAACAGACAGAAGCCGAATATGGCATTCTGCCGGACGAGGAGACCGCTGTCATGGAAATATCTCAGGCATGCGGTTTAACGCTCATAAACGAACAGGAGAGAAATCCAATGTATACGACAACATATGGCGTCGGCGAAATGATTCTGGATGCTCTCCGTAAAGATGTCCGGCATTTCATCATAGGAATCGGAGGTTCCGCAACCAATGACGGCGGCATTGGCATGTTGCAGGCACTAGGATTCGGCGTATTGGATCAAAGCGGAAATGATGTTCCGTTCGGAGCGCGGGGATTAGAATCCATCGCGAAGATCACGAATGATTCCGCAGTAAAAGAACTGTCCGAATGTACATTCCGTATTGCCTGTGATGTGTCGAATCCGCTGTTCGGAGAACATGGAGCAAGCCATATCTTCGGACATCAGAAAGGCGCGGATCCGTCAATGGTCTTAAAAATGGATCAATGGATGAAGCATTATGCGGAAGCTGCCAAAGTTTATAATCAAAACGCGGACGCGATGACACCGGGAGCAGGAGCAGCCGGAGGACTCGGTTTCGCATTTTTGACCTTTACCAACGCGTCCCTGGAATCCGGCATAAAGATCGTTCTTGAAGAAACAAAATTCGAGGACTCGGTTAAAATCGCTGATATCGTTGTCACCGGCGAAGGTAAATTAGACAGTCAGTCCGCCATGGGAAAAGCACCGGTCGGCGTATCAGAAAT
>JAQXNW010000020.1 GCA_029098205.1 Eubacteriales bacterium
TCATCTTGTTTATTGATGAGATCCATAACATTGTTGGCGCCGGGAAAACGGAAGGATCCATGGATGCAGGCAACCTGCTGAAGCCGAAGCTTGCCAGAGGCGAACTTCACTGCATTGGTGCGACGACGTTGGATGAGTACCGCAAGTATATGGAGAAGGATGCTGCGCTGGAGCGCAGGTTCCAGAAAGTAATGGTGGAGCAGCCGACCGTAGAGGACACCATTTCCATTCTTCGCGGATTAAAAGGCAAATTTGAAGTGCATCATGGCGTTCGTATTACGGACAATGCTCTGATCGCCTGCGCTACGCTGAGCGACCGCTACATTACGGACCGTTTCCTCCCGGATAAGGCAATCGACCTTATGGATGAGGCGGCGGCGAGAATCCGTACTGAAATCGACAGCATGCCGAGTGAACTGGATGAAATCTCCAGAAAGATCATGCAGCTTCAGATAGAGCGGCAGGCTTTGTCAAAGGAGACCGACAAGGCATCTAAGGCGCGGCTTCAGGCTCTGGAGGAAGAGCTTGCGCAGCTTCAGGATCAGGAAAAATCCATGCGCGCGGAATGGCAGCATGAGAAAGAGGCGATTCAGGAAGGGAAAAATACCAAGAAGGAGATCGAGCAGGTTCAGCTTCAGATGGAAGAAGCCAAACGGAATTACGATCTGGAAACGCTTGCGAGACTGCAGTACGGAAAACTTCCGGAACTTCAGAAGAAACTGGAGGAAGAACAGAAAGCGGCGCAGGAGCCGGATGGCAGACGTCTTCTTAAAGAAGTGGTTGATCAGGATGAAATCGCCGATGTCGTATCGCAGTGGACGGGAATTCCGGTTACAAGGCTTGTGGAATCGGAACGTGAGAAGCTTCTCCGTCTTCCGGATATACTGCATAAGAGAGTAATCGGACAGGATGAAGGCGTGCAGAACGTTTCGGAGGCGATTCTCCGTGCGCGCGCGGGTCTGAAGGATGAAAACCGGCCGATTGGTTCCTTCATATTTATGGGACCGACCGGTGTCGGAAAAACGGAGCTCGCGAAGGCTTTGGCGGAGGCTTTGTTCGACAGTGAGAAGAATCTGATTCGTATCGACATGTCTGAATACATGGAGAAGCATTCAGTTTCCAGACTGGTAGGAGCGCCTCCGGGATATGTTGGATATGACGAAGGCGGACAGCTTACAGAAGCTGTGCGGCGGCATCCTTACAGCGTCATTCTGTTCGATGAAATCGAAAAAGCGCATCCGGATGTTTTCAATCTGTTGCTGCAGCTTTTGGATGATGGACGTCTTACAGACAATCAGGGTCGGACGGTCGACTTTAAGAATACCGTAATCATCATGACTTCGAATATAGGAAGCCAGGATCTGATCGAAAATGTCAGAACGGATGGTACGATTGATCCGGAGGTGAAGGAACGGGTTAAAAAGATGCTGAACCAGTATTTCCGTCCGGAGTTCCTGAATCGAATTGATGATATTGTTGTATTCAGTCCGCTGACAGAAGAACAGATTGGAGAAATCATCCGGATTAACGCGGCGCATATCGAAAAGATGTTGCAGAAGAAGAATATCACGCTGTCCCTTACGGATGAAGCGATTCGGTTCATTGCGGATCACAGCTACGATCCGGCATATGGCGCGCGGCCTGTAAAACGGTATCTGCAGAGCCATCTGGAGAATAAGCTTGCGGAGATGATTATCCGCGGAGAGATTTACGATGAGTCGGAAGTAACGGTCGGAGTGGATAACGGAGAGCTTTCCTTTACGACTTTAGAGCCGGTTTCGTCGGACGCCGAATAAAAATGTTCGGATAGTAAGTACAAAGACTGGACTGAAAAACAGAACGGTCAGAAGCAGAAAGGCTCCGGGCAGAGACGAAATGTCTTCTGTCCGGAGCCTTTTTATGACTGCGTTATCCTGCTAAATTCGAAATTCTTATTTCCAATGAAAACAGGATACAAGCGGAATTTTTGGGATTGCCATTCATTCCTTTGATGGATAAAAACGGAATGCGGCACTTTTTAGAAAGATCTATTTTTCGATATTTTTGATCAGGTTCACCATTTCAATGGCGCCTTCAGCGCATGCCGATCCCTTGTTTCCGGCCTTTGTTCCGGCACGTTCGATCGCCTGTTCGATGCTGTCGGTTGTGAGCACTCCGAACATAACAGGAATTCCTTCAGAAAGGGAGATCTGCGCGATTCCCTTGGAAACTTCTGACGCGACAAAGTCAAAATGCGGTGTCTGTCCGCGGATGACCGCTCCCAGCGCGATGACAGCGTCGTATTTTCCGCTTTTCGCCATTTTGGAGCAGATGACCGGGATTTCAAAGGCGCCCGGCACCCAGGCCACATCGATGGAATCTTCATCGACATTATGCCGTTTCAGCGTATCCACCGCACCGTTCAGTAATTTGGATACAATGAAATCATTAAATCTCGCAGCGACAATTCCAATGCGGATTTTTTCCGCAACTACTTTTCCCTCGAAAATATGCATTTTGATTTTCCTTTCTTATAATTTCCTGTTAAAAATCATCTGTTCTATAATTTTCGGTTAGATACCGTCGGTTAATTCTTATTTGTAATTCAGAAGATGCCCCATTTTGTTCTGCTTC
>JAQXNW010000021.1 GCA_029098205.1 Eubacteriales bacterium
TCCGAAATACAGGAGAAACACTTCTTTTGGCTAGAGCTGGGGCTTCAGACTGCACATGACCGGACGGCGGAAAGGATCAATCGCTGTTATCCATACGCTGTTTATGAGAATGTCATGAAAGAGCTCTGCGAGAGAAACATAAAAGTTGTAACGCATCTTATTCTGGGGCTTCCGGGAGAAACAAAAAAGGACATGGAGGAATCCGTACACCGTGTAACCAAAAGCGGAATCTGGGGAATCAAACTTCATCTTCTTAATGTCGTACGAGGGTCTCGTCTTGCAGAGACAGATCCCGATTATGTCCCTTTTCCCTCTATGGAAGAATATATAAATTTAGTCTGCGATCTGATCGAAATCATTCCGAAAGACATCGTTATTCATCGGCTGACTGCAGACGCTCCGCGCGGAACACTAATCGCGCCTTCCTGGAGTTACCGAAAGCGTTCCATCTTAAATGGAATAAATCAGGAATTATCCCGCCGCGGAAGCATACAGGGATGCCGTATTTCTAAATAAACAAACCTCGCCCATGCCTCTTCTCAGCTATTTCCCGCGGCGCATCTTTTTACTGCTATATAGTTATATATTAATATAAAAAAGCCTCCAACGATAAAAAACCTCCTTCAGAAATGTACTGAAATTCATTCCAGTACATTTTCGAAGGAGGTTAATGATTCATTTTCAGATATTTTCTATCCCTATCAGCGGTCACGCACAATCGTCACATGGTATGCACGGCTCTTTCCTGTACCTGTTTTCACAGTAATTTCAAAAGTCTGCGACTGCTGCGTCAGTTGCATCGTCCCGCTTCCGGATACAGAAGCGGTAGAGGTCTTGCTCGCTTTTTCCGCATCAATGCTGACCACAGATGTATCTGCAGGAATATGAACCGTAAAATCCGTATTATATTCCAGAGAATCAGAGCTGATTACCTTCTCCGTCTGATCTCCATATGATACGGTTAGACTTTTTAAATAGTAATTATTGTCAACATTCGTGCTCGTACTCGGCTTCGGATACGCACTGGCCGGCATATCATTATAAACCGGGATGAAAAATTCCAGACGCTTATTGAGAAGTCCATAGGACGAATAATTCGACGCCATGGTTTTCGCAGCAGCCTGAGGCGCATAAACAGCCGTCATATACACATGCGTTCCAATCGCGCTGTAGCCATTCAGCACATTGAAATGCTCTGTGTAAGCAGTTGCCTGGTTATTCGCGATAAATCCGGTGCGAAGCGTACTTGCGCCGCCGTAAATCGCCTTCTTAAGCGATGTCCATCCCATTTTCTTCGCATACTGCATCGCATTTAATGATCCACCAAAAACAGAATCATTCGCGCCGATATTAAATACGTTATAATATCCAAAATATCCGAAATACTTACCATTTACCTGTGAAGTATTGGAGCCAATCTCCTGCAGTGCTTTTGTTGCCAAATAAATGGCGCTGATATTGTAATATTTCCCCGCATCAACGAACAGCTGCGCATTTTCTTTCGTACTAAGTACAGGATTGCTCTTGAGGATGGTCTGCACCATGCTTACATCCTGATATTCACTGAATTGACTGCTGGAGAACATAAAGATATCCGTATCATTCAGGAAATTCCTGGGATCCATGAAATATCCAACCGCCTCATCGGACGCAGAAACAAATACAGCACTGTCCTTCCCTGTATATACATCCGTAAGATAATTGTAGCTGCCCTTATCGGTGAGCTTATATGCAGGCGCATATGTTCTGTAAATCAAGTTTGCATTTTTATTCGAAATCATTTTCGCATAAGCGCTGCTCCAAGAAACCCCTGTATTTACCGGTGTAAATACCCAAGTCGGGTGCTTCGCATGAAGTGCCGCTAAAGCGGACAAATATGAATCAGGGAATCCGGCTCTTGAAATATAGGAAGACGTATCCCCTGTATTCCCGCTTGTATTTCCACTCGAGCCGGAGCTATTTGTATTGTCTGCACTGCCCGAAGAGGAACTGCTGTTGGAACTCGTATTCCCCGAAGTATTTGGGGCATTCGAGGTGTTTGAAGTATTGCTCTTATTCGTATTATCTTTTGTCTGATCTTCAAATTTTATATAGGTGCTGCAGACATACCCGCTCTTCCCATTTATTGTAAGAGGAAGCCAATCTGTATTTCCTACAGTCACCGCATTGCCGGTAATCGTAACCTCTAACCCCTTCGAAAGAGTAAAGTAAACCGGGCAGTTCGTTCCAGCGCCGGAACGGAAATTCAAATAATCCGTTGTTACTGCTTTCCTGGCAGAGGACGAGCTTCCTGATCCGGAACTCGAGGTGTCATTCGAATTATTATTCGTCGGCGTCTGAGACGAATTCGTAAAGGTGATATATCCTGCATTGACATATCCGATCTGATTATTATATTTTACGCGGTACCAGGCCGTTCCGTCTTTTGCTTCCGCCCCGCAG
>JAQXNW010000022.1 GCA_029098205.1 Eubacteriales bacterium
GGCACTCACCGCATCCGCCGGTTTTAAGACTCTTCTTGAGATCCCTCGTCTTCATCGTCATGATTCTTTTCATGGATATACACCTTCCTTAAATTATTTATGCACATAATTACAATGTCTATGTGTTCGGAATCATATTAACGCCTTCAGGGAGGCTTTGTCAATGGCAAAGCGGACGCCGGCATGTTCCGGTGCGCCGCGGGGCATCAGGTTCTCCGCTGAAGAACCTGCCTCTTCCTGCGATCAACTTACTCTCCGGTTCCTTACCGGGACGGTTTCATGCGGACAGGCCAGTCGCCGTTCAAGACCCGGAGGATCCGGTCCGCAGCTCCCCGGACGGAAACATCGTCGACGTCGACCACGACATCACACGCGCGTTCATACAGCTTTTGACGGTATTCGTAAAGATCCCGGAGCGTCCAGCCTTCGGGGAGCACTACTCCCCGGTCCGAAAGATTCCAGAGCCGGTTCTCCGCAGTTTCCGGAGAAATCCAAAGGCAGACGACGATGCCCTGCCGGCGGAGATGATCCATGGAGTCATCGAAATAGGGAACGCTTCCACCGGTCGCGATCACCGAATTTTCCGCATGAAATTGAAGCACGGTATTGTGCTCGATCTCCAGGAATCCTTCATCTCCCTCCACGTCCAGAATCTGCTGCAGCGTCCTTCCTTCCTGCTGCATGATCACCTGATCCAGATCAATGAAGGAACGCCCTGTTTTCTTCGCAATCGTCCGCCCGAGCGTGGATTTCCCACTGCTCGGAAATCCGATCAATATGAGATTTGACCGTTCTTTTCCCAATCTTCAAGTCCCCCTGTATATGCCTGCATACATCCCGCATAGATCCGCGTATATCCCGTGCAAGATTCGGCGGGATATGGCAGGATCTGCACCGCCGGCGCACCGGACGCCGTCTCCTTCCCGTCACCCGGACAGAAGCTTCTCACATTCCAAACGGGAAATGCAGCTGCCTCTGATCGCTTTCACTGTCCTCTTCTTCTGCGGCGCTCGCTGAGTCCGATTCAAACAAATCAATGGAAGGGAGCTCCGAAAGATCAGAAAACCCAAAGACCTCCAGAAATTTATCCGTCGTTCCGTAAAGTACCGGCCGGCCCGCGCCGGTCGAGCGGCCGCACTCCCGCACCAGTCCCTTTGCTTCCAGCCCATCGACGACCCGGTCGCACCGGGTCCCCCGGATCGCTTCCATCTCTGCCTTTGTCACCGGCTGCTTATACGCGATGATCGCCAGCACCTCCAAAGCAGCCTGCGACAGTTTCTTCACCTTCACCGGCGTCGCCAGCCGGCGGATAAAATCTGCGTTCTCTTCTTTCGTCACCAGCTGGTAGGAAGCATTGATTCTTCGGATCTGGATACCGGATCCTCTTTCTTCATACTCCACCATCAGCTCATCCAGAAGCTCCTCAGTCTCCTCCTGCGAAATCCCGAACACATCGCCCGCGTTCTTCGCCGGAAGCGGATCTCCCCATACGAAAAGCATGGATTCCAAAGCCGACTTCATAGTCTCTCTGCTAAACAATCTGCAAATCTCCCGCGGCTCTTCCCGCCGCTTCTTCCGCGTCAAACTCCGCGAAATCCTTCTTCCCGCTCCGGATCGTAATCTCCCCATACAGAAATCTCTGCTCCGGCTGCAGATACTGATCTCTGGAAAGCTGGAGAAGCGAAAGGAAACTGACAATGGTATCCATCCGGCTCTCCGGATTCTCCACAAAATCCGAAAAGGAAATTTCTCTGATTTCCCAGTCCTTTGCCCGAAGCATGACGTCCCGGATATGCATCATCTTGGCTTCCACCGTCCGCCGTTCCCGCTCCAGAAGCGTATAGCGGTTCACCGTATCCGCGACGGTCTTCTTCCGGTGAAGAAACGCGCGGAACGCTTTCACAAAATCGTCCATTCCGAGCGAAAGCACTTCATCCGGATGGTCCGTATACTCGTGAAGATCCTCCTGCGGCTTCCGGTATATATCCCGCATTTCAGACTCCCGCTTCCGGAGCATGGTCCCCGCGAGCTTGCACTTCCTGTATTCCGCAAGTCTCTCCGCGAGGTCACTCCTGGGATCCTCCGTCAAAGGCTCTTCTTTTTCTCTCTGCCCGGGCAGCATCATCTGACTTTTGATCTGAAGAAGCTCCGACGCCAGCACGAGAAATTCCGAAGACAAAGAAACATTCAGCTCCCTCATATCCCTGAGGTAATCCATATACTGCGCTGTGATCTCCGCAATCGGGATGTCATAAATGCTCACCTTCGCACGTTCAATCAGATAAACCAGAAGATCGAACGGTCCTTCGAAAAGAGGGAGCCTGACCTTGTAACTCATACTCAGCCCTGCTTTACAATTTTCGGAAGATTTTCTGTATACGGCGGATATACAACGCCCTTCTCAGTAACTACGGCGGTAATGTATTTCGCGTCCGTCACGTCAAAGGCAGGGTTATAGAAATGGATGCCCTCCGGCGCCATCGGCTCCCGGTACCACATTTCCCGGATTTCCGCGCCTTCTCGTTCTTCGATCGGAATATCCGCGCCGGTCTCCGTATTAAGATCAATCGTCGATGTCGGCACGTACATATAGAACGGGATGCCGTATTCCTTCGCCAGGATCGCGACCCCGCTCGTCCCGATCTTGTTCGCGCCGTCTCCGTTCGCCGCCATCCGGTCGCATCCGACCACCACCGCGTCGATCCAGCCGTTCTTCATGACGATGGATGCCATATTGTCGCAGATCGTCGTGACATCGATTCCCGCGCGGTGAAGCTCCCATGCCGTAAGCCGCGCGCCCTGAAGGAGCGGCCGGGTCTCATCGGAAAATACTTTGAATCCGTATCCCTGCTCTTCCCCCAGATAAACCGGCGAAAGGCAGGTCCCGTACTTCGCGGTCGCAAGCGCGCCGGCGTTGCAGTGCGTAAGGATCCCCATTCCCGGCTTCAGGAGGGAAAGGCCGTATTCTCCCATGCTCCGGCAGGATTCCACGTCCTCGTTCCAGATTTTATGCGCTTCCTCGAGAAGGATCTCTTTCGCATCTTCAACCACATCCGCGCCGGTCTTTCCTTCTTCAGTTTTTCCCCGGGCAAAGTCTTCCAGCACGTGAACCTCTCTCTTCAGAGCCCAGCTGAGGTTCACCGCAGTCGGCCGGGAAGAATTCAGATATTCCGCATCTTCCCGAATGCCTTTAAGAAACGATGCGAGGTCCTGGTCCTTCCGGTTCCGGGCAGATACGAAAAGCCCGTATGCCGCGCAGTCTCCGATGGCCGGAGCCCCGCGCACCGCCAGCGTCTTGATCGCGTCGTACACCTCTTCTTTCGTGCCAAGTTCCCGGTAAATCTCCCGATTCGGAAGCTTCGTCTGATCCAGAATCACCAGTTTCCCATTTTTCCAGAAAATCGGTGAAATACTTCCTTTCTCCATATGTATCCTCCTCAGCGTCTTTCCACCGCCCGCCCTTTCGGGCCGTCCGGATCCCCTGAAATCCGATTTCAAAAAACAAAAAACAAAAGCATCTCCGTCGCCGCTGACGCTCGCGTCAGCCGGGCCAGCGGCTGCTTCTCTTATATTCCAAATTTAAGAATTATTCCAGATTTAAGGATCTAAAAATATAAGGATCTAAAATAAAATACAAGGCTAAAATTTACGGATCTATAAAAATGGTCGGAGAGACAGGATTTGAACCTGCGGCCCCATGACCCCCAGTCATGTGCGCTACCAAACTGCGCCACTCCCCGACACCGTGCACTAAATTATACGATTATTTCACGTTTTTTGCAATAATAAATGGAAGGATATTCCTCCGCCGGCTGCCTTGCCGAAGTGCAATATCATCCGGTTTCCTGCCGGCGCATTCCGAAAGAATCCTCCGGCACGCCCGCCGATCCTGTAAAAATGCGGAGCACAGCGTCCTCCGCCGCGTTCCGCATACAATGTCCTGATCAGTCTGTTCCGATCAGTCCTTCTTCGGCTCAAAGTCGTCCTTGCCGACGCCGCAGAGCGGACATTCCCAATCTGCCGGAAGATCCTCGAACTTCGTTCCCGGAGCGATGCCGTGTTCCGGATCGCCGACTGCCGGATTATATTCGTATCCGCATACCTTGCAAACGTAAATCATAGAAAACCTCCTATCTTCTATCCCATAAATGCTTTATGGTCTAATAATATACGCACAGGAAACGGAAATCAATGGAAATTGAAATACGGTTATTGCCGCTTTCTCCTTCTATATCCGGATATCCCTGCTTTTTATATATGCAAGGGTGCACATAATTCCGATATACGCTGCACTCCGTCTCAGATATGAAGGATCCTTGTCGCGACCTGAAAATACATAAGAAGCGAAACCGCATCGACGATCGTTGTGATGAGCGGCGACGCCATAACAGCCGGATCCATGTGGAGTTTCTCCGCGAAAAGCGGCAGCATGCATCCAACCAGTTTTGAAAACAGTATGACCAGAATCAGTGTGACGCAGACAACAAGCGCAATCTCCGGGTTCCTTTGATCGATTGTAATCATCTTCAGGAAATTCACCGCCGCCAGCGTCAGTCCGCAGAGCAGCGCAACCCGGCATTCCTTCCAGAGCGCCCTTGGCATATCCCGAAATTCGATCTCCCCAAGCGAAAGACCGCGGATCACCGACACCGACGACCGCGATCCGGCGTTCCCGCCGGTATCCATCAGCATCGGAATATACACCGTCAGCACGACATACGCCGCAAGCGCATCCTCATACTTCGTGATGATCGCGCCCGTAAATGTCGCCGACACCATCAGCACCAGCAGCCAAGGCATGCGGCTCTTATATGTCTGAAACACAGATGTCCGGAAATACGTCCGGTCGTTCGGGACAATTGCGGCCATCTTTTCCATATCCTCGGTCGCCTCTTCCTCGATGATATCGACGACGTCATCGATCGTAACGATCCCGACCATCCGGTTTTCCGTATCGACAACCGGCATCGCCGTGAAGTCATACTTCTGAAACATCTGCGCGGCCTCTTCCTGATCCGTTACCGTCTTCAGGCTGATGACACTCTCATTCATGAAATCGCCGATGACCTCTTCGGGCCTGTGAATCAGCAGGTACCGAAGCGCAACCGTACCGACAAGCACACGCGAAGCATCGAGAACATAGCAGACATTGACTGTCTCTGAATCCAGACCGATCTGACGGATCCGATCAATCGCATCCGAAACGGTCATGGACTCCTTCAGGTCGACAAACTCGACAGTCATGACCGATCCGGCAGAGTCCTACGGGTACTGAAGCAGATGATTGATGTCCTCCCGCGTGTCCGGACTCGCGTCTTTCAGGATCTTTTTGACGACGTTCGCCGGCATTTCTTCCAGAAGATCCGCCGCATCATCCGCCATCAGGTTGTCGATGACCTTTCCCGCTTCTTTCTCCGAAAGCGACTGAATGATATAGTGCTGATCCTCAATTTCTAGCTGGGCAAAGACATCCGCCGCTATGTCCTTCGGCAGAATCCGGAACATCTCCAGACTTTCCTCGTCCTCCATGCTGTCCATGACCGCGGCGATATCCGCGGCATGCATCTTTGACGCCGCCTCGCGGAATGCTCCGCACTTTTTCTGTTTGAGGAGCCCGGTCAGAAGTTCCTCATTCTTACGTTCTTTGAGTTCTCTTTCTTCCATGCTGCACCTCCAGGATTGTGATGTTCTGTCTGTATCGTCCGGAATCAGAACCGGACTGTTCTGCTCCATTCGTCTGTTTAGACATAACAACCACCTCCTTTCTTATGCCGCATGTTCAGAGCTCCGCACGCCTTTGTCCTGCAAGCCGGAATCTCTGCCGCATGTTTCCGGTCTCTGTATTTCTGCGCTATTATTTCGCATTCACAGTTTAGTTTCCAGTGCGCCGGATGTCAAGAAAACAGAGGCCGCAAGGACCGCGTGAGAGCGCATAAAAGCTGGTGCGAAAGAACCTTCCGCCAGGCAATCTTTTTTCACTGTGAAAAAGCCGGAATCTGTGATATATCTTAAAGAGGCAGGATCGATTTTTCGGTCCGGAAAGGATGCAAAGCTGATATGGAAGAGACCGCTAAGAAACCCGGACTTCACCGGCTGTACTTGTTTTTTGTCATCACGACCGCAACGTTCATCATGGCCGTCGGCGTCTACTTCTTCAAATTCCCGAACAATTTTGTATTCGGCGGCATCACGGGACTTGCTGTTCTGGTCGCGGAAGTAACGCCCATGAGCGCATCCGCGTTCACGTTCGTCGCGAACGGCCTTCTTCTCATTATAGGCTGGATCTTTCTCGGGAAACGATTCGCAATCATGACCGGCTATTCCAGCACCCTACTTTCCGGTCTCCTCGTTGTTTTCGAGAAAATCTATCCGATGATCCATCCGTTCTCCGACCAGCCGACGCTGGAGCTCCTGTTCGCAATTGCGCTTCCGGCCATTGCGTCTGCCATGCTGTTCTACGTCGGCGCGTCCAGCGGCGGCACCGACGTCATCGCGATGCTCGTCAAGAAATATACGTCGATCGAGGACATCGGAGCCGGGCTTTTCCTGTCTGACCTCATCATGGTCATCTGCGCATTGTTCGTATTCGACATTCGGACCGCTCTTTACTCATTCGTCGGCCTCGTACTGAAATCCCTTCTGATCGACCGCGTCATCATGAGCATGAACCTCCGGAAAGCCGCTCTCATTGTCACCGATGAACCGGACCCGATTCTTCATTACATCACGATAGATATGAACCGCGGCGCAACAATTCTGGACGGCACCGGCGCGTACACACATGAGAAAAAATATGTGATCTTCACAACGCTGAACCGGAAGCAGACACAGAGCCTGCGGCGCTTCATGCGCGACCATGATCTGCACGCGTTCGTCACCATCTACCGGACGAGCGAAGTGTTCGGGAAAGGGTTCCTGCATCTGTAATCGGGAGAACCTCATAGCGTTTTTATTTTCCTCAAGCCAATAGGAACCAGGGTTACAGGACAAAATAACAAAGCGGCGGAATCCGAAAAGGTCCCGCCGCAATTTTTGTCCAAACTTCCCAATTTTTATCTCTGTTTAATATACTGCACCATCTGCCTCAGATCTTCCCTGATTAAAAGCATGCCTAATGCGATGCTTCCGATAATATATCCGACAAGACCGATGACCGCATTGCAGTAAAGTCCAAGCACCATGAAAAGGATGGTTTCAAGGAACAGAAACAGGAATTCTTTCCAGCTCGGCCGAACCTCCGGAAAGTCCATAACGCTCAGCAGGAACCAGATAATATTCGAAAACAGCGTTCCTATTGCGAAGGCCGTCTTATCGTGCATGATTAACCAGCAGATCACATTCAGGGCAAACCCGATTCCAAGAACAAGAACCAGCTTGACGAAATATCGAGTCTGCCGGCGCTCCGCCTTATATAAATTCACATGAATGCACTTGGTGATCGTAGCATACGTCTGCGCCGCGAATAAATAGAACAAAACGCCCGCGGAAGCAATATACTTTGTCAGAAAAACTTCCAGGACGAACTTTGCCGGAAACGCACAGGCCGGGATTGCGGCGGCGAAGATCAGCACTTTCCCCTGCACATTTTTTACAGATTCCCGATCCGAGTGATTGCAGAAATAGTTATACAGCGTGATGGAAACAGGCGTTACCGCCACATTCAGAAAGCCTTCCATGCTGACGGCAAAGCTGTACTGCGCGAATGCGGCCGTATTCATCAGGAACTTCACGAACCAGCGGTCCATCCCTGTGAAAAAGATATTCGACAGGTTGCCGAGCATCAGCAGAATTCCATCTTTTACATTGTCCCGAACAATCTTAAACGACGCCCGTCCGGACACATTCCGAAGATGAAGCTGCTTCTCGCAGACTGCTTCCAGATAGATCCAAACGACGACATCCACTGCCAGATAAAGAATAATATACGGAATGCCGCTTCCCCGAACACGGATGAGATACAGCAGAATCATGTTTACCGCAAAGGTCGCTGCAGTCGTCACATTCAGCGCGAGGCCATACTGCTGAAACTCACCGGTCGCTTGAAAAAGAAGCTGAAAATACGATGCCATATTGAGCGGCACGACCGAGAGAGAAAACGCGATAAAAATCGGATCCCGAAGGAAAATGCTTACAATGAGGCATCCTGCTGTCACGACAAGCTGGAAAATCCGCATCGAACGTATATCTGACTTGATTGATGCCGGATCCAATTCGTCCTTTGCCACTCCGCCGTACTTCAGATACATACCGTCCGCAAATCCGAAATGAAGGAGTCCGACATAACTGACATACAGTTGAAATGTCTTAATATCCGCATACGCACCGTACGAAAGCGTTTTCGGAAGCAGAAGATTTGTCAGAAGACTGAATACTAGCGATATGATATTCGCGCGGAAAATGACAAAGATTCCGTGTTTCAAATATGATTTCTCCATGCAGACCTTTCATTTTAATAATTAATAAAAATACGGTTTATTATACCACGGCATCCGCGCGCCCTCAATCAAAAGCAAAACAGCGGAGCTTCCGCTCCGCCGCTCTTTTCCTTTGATTCCAAACCCGAATTACATATACGCTGCAATCTGATTCGCAATGCTGATTCTGTAGTTTGCCATGCCCGTGCTGTAATTTCCGGAGCGGACCGTTCCGCTTCCGAACATATATCCGCACAGTCCGACGGTTTCACTCCCGAACATCCGGATATTCGCTGCAAGATATGCGGCGCCGGCGCGAATGTTCGTGTCGATTCCGAACAAAGCGTTTCCAGTTGCGCCCGCATAAGCGCTTCCCACGGAATTGCTGATCTGCATAAGTCCGTAATATCCCGCGCCGTTATACGCACCCGGTGTGAAATTACTCTCACAGCGGGCAAGCGCCGCCAGAAGAGCCGGACGGACGCCATAGGCATTTCCGTATCTGATGAATGCGGACGCCTCCGCCTGCGCGGTCTGCTGACCGATCGACGGGTTGCAGGAAAGAATGTAATTTGCAAGACCGCTCTGTGAAACCGATCCCGAATATGCCGGCTGCACTGTCTGTGTCTGCTGCGCAGGCTGTGCTGCCCGTGTCTGAGAAGACGCTGCCTGCGAAGACGCATTCGATGTTGCGGAAGTGGATACGGGAGCTGTCTTCTCCGTTTCCTGTGTCTTCGCCTCTTTCGCTTCCTTTTCCGCGGCCAGCTTTTCCTCTTCCTCCGCTTTTGCCTTCGCTTCTTTTTCTTTCTGTTCCTTCGTTACTGCCTTCGCGGTACGCACCGTTACTTTCTTCGTTTTCGTTCCGGATTCCACAATCGGAACATGAATCCCTTCCGACGCGCCGGAAGAGGATACGGCGGACGCTGCATAAGCCGGCGCTTCTCCAAATGCGCAGGCACCGGACACGGTCAAAGCCGCCGCGAGAAGAATTCCCGCTGTTCTCTTTGATAACTGCATACTACTCTCCAATCTGTCCAGAACCGGCCGGGAGTACAGCGTCCGGTTCCTTTCCGCACATTCCTATTTATTAGGAATTCTTAAGAATTACTGTATTTATTATTACGGAATTGAAGGTATTATGCAATTTTTTAAGAATTTATTCACGCAATCTTCACATAAAATCCAGTATTTTATTATATAACCATAAAATATTTACGGATTATTTGTATGTTTTAACAAATTAAACTGTCAAATTGCTTAATTTTTATTAAGAACTAAATCCCATTTTTTAAGACTCAGTCTTCTTCCGGACGCGGAAGATGGATGACCGGTATCTCCGCTTCCGTGAGGATCTCCTGCGCAAGTTCATCCGGATACCCTTCGCGGATCACAATCCGCCGTATCCCCGCATTGACAATCATTTTGGCGCAGATCCCGCACGGCTGATTCGTCACATAAATCGATGCTCCCTCGATGCTTTGACCAAGCGTTGCCGCCTGGATGATCGCATTCTGCTCCGCGTGAAGCGCGCGGCAAAGCTCATGCCGCTCTCCGGACGGTATTCCCAGCTTCTCCCGAAGGCAGCCGCCGAGCTCCGCGCAGTGCTTGAGACCCTTTGGCGCCCCATTATATCCAGTCGCGATGATATGCCGGTCCTTTACAATGACTGCCCCGACCTTTCTCCGTAGGCACGTCGAACGTTTCGCGGTAAGCTCCGCCATCTCCATAAAATATTCATCCCAAGAAGGTCTGTTGTCCACATATTCCGCCATGCTGCATCTCCTCCCGAAATCCGGACCACGCGCCTGAAAGCCCGCCGGCCGTGCGTGAATTCCCTGCTTTCGCTTCTATTATTCCCGGTCATCTTCAGTATTTCCGGTCATCTTCAAATCATCAGGATCATAAAAAACCTCATCCAGCCAGAGGCCCTGCGGCGGCGCGGTATGCCCCGCCCGGCTCCGATCCCGGCTTTCCAGAATTTCCGGAATGTCTGAAGGCTCCATTCTCCCAAGTCCGATTTCAACCAGCGTACCTGCGATATTCCGAACCATATGATATAAAAAGCCGTCGCCGGAAACTTCGATCAGAACATCCTCCGCCGCATGCGGAAGATCCGCGCGGATTCCCCGTAGATCCGCCTCCGTCCGGCGCCGTACAGAAAGCGAATGCACCGTCCGGACCGTTGTAGCTCTGGGGAAAGATCCCGATGCCTGAAAACAGGCGAAGTCATGCGTTCCTTCGATCTTTTCCGCCGCTTCCTGCATCCTCGAGATATCCAGCGGCTTCTCGACCAGATACCGGTAATTCCGGAGGAAAACCGGCATCGAAGCCCCGTTATAGATCAAATATCGGTATCTTTTTCCGCGGGAATTAAACCGGGCGTGAAATTCCTCCGGCACTTCCTTCGCCGACGCGATGCGGACATCCATATTCTCTCCCGGCGAAAGCCCCCGGCCCGCCAGTATGTGATTCACCGCATACGGAATTCTCTCCGTCGGAATCCCAAACTCCCCGGAGAAGGTCGCGCACTGCCCCATCGCATGCACGCCTGCGTCCGTCCGGCTGACGCCGTCCAGCGAAACAGGCTGCCCCAGAACCTTTGTCAAAGCATCCTGCAGAACCCCCTGCACGGTTCTCGCAGTTTTCTGGATCTGCCACCCGGAAAAGCCTGTGCCGTCGTATTCGATTTTTAATAGAATCGTTCGTTTTTTCATCTTATTGGCATTGTAACACGGTAAAAACAGAAATACGAGAGAATGAGAGAATAGAGATCAGAGAACAGAGATTATTGAGAGAATTGAAAGATTCAAAGCAGAATCAAAGCTTCAGGGTCAGAACCGACAGTTTATCCCAGAAAAACAGCCAGTATGCCCAGCAGGCAATCGCAGCATACGGAGCGTAGGGAACGGCAGCTCCCTTTTTCCGCTTTCCGGACGCCAGGAGATACACATAATGCGCCGCGCTGAGAAGGGTCGAAAGTACAAAAATAAAAAGAATTCCCTGAAACCCGGTCAGCGCTCCCAGAACGGCGAACAGTTTTATGTCGCCCATTCCGACCGCCATCTTCCGATAGCAGATCCGGCCGACCAGCGCGACCGATCCGATCAGCGCAGTTCCGGCAAGAATCCCGTACAGGCAGTCCTTCCAGCCCAGATATTTTCCAAGAAAGCCGATCGTCGTGACCGCAAGAAGAATCACCCACTGATCCGGGATAATCCGGTATTTTGCGTCGCTGACAGCGATCTCCGTAAGAAGCCAGAGCGCGGCTAGGATCGGAACCGCCGAACGCACATCCCGGATGACCAGCCAGACCGCCGCGGAGACGAAAATCATCGTGAAGAGATACCGCGCCGGATATCCTTTTAACCGCTGGATTCCGGGGTCCTTCATCTCCGCGGGCGGCTCTTCCCCATATTCCGTCATCCACTCCGCCGGAATCTTATTAAAAAAATACACAATCCCGTTTCCCAGCAGGACTCCGGCGAGAATCGCGGCCAGCGTCTTCACGATCGTCAAAGAAAGCTCATAGGCATTTTCCACATTCTTCTCCTTCAGAAAAACGCGGCCGAAACCGGCCGCGTCATGCATTTTCTCTTATTTTTTCGGCGGCTTCCAGGAGCTCTTAAGACCGACGATCCGGTTGAATACCGGCGCGCCCGGTTTGGAAAGCTTCGAATCCGCCATATAGTAGCCATGGCGGAAGAACTGGAAACGGTCGCCTGCTTCCGCGGACAGGACGGAGGGCTCCGCGTATCCGAACGTTTCCTGAAGCGAATCCGGATTAAAGACCATCTCTCCATTCTCATCCGCAGTCATCAGATTTTCGAAATTCCGGATCGGAATTTTTACAGCCGTTTTCGCATCCACAAAATGAATGGTTCCCTTTACTTTCCGGTTCGGCTCCGGTCCGCCGGACTTTGTCGCAGGATCGTATGTGCAGAGAAGCTCTTTCACAGATCCGTCCTCGTTATGCATGACTTCATTGCAGGTAATGAAATACGCTCCCTTCAGACGCACCTCGTTCCCCGGGAAAAGCCGGAAATATTTCTTTACCGGCACTTCCATGAAATCCGCGCCGTCGATATAGAGCTCCCGGGAGAATGAAACTTTCCGAGTCCCCATCTCCGGATGGTTTCGGTTATTCTCCAATTCCAGAAGCTCCGTCTGATCCTCCGGATAATTCGTAATAATCACTTTCACCGGGTTTTCCACGACATTCCGGCTCTCCACATGATCCTGCAGATCCTCCCGGACGCAGTGCTCAAGCATCCCCGGATCCACGGTGCTGTTCGCCTTGGCGACACCGATCATCTCACAGAAATTCCGAATGGCAGCCGGCGTAAAACCGCGGCGGCGGATCCCCGCGATCGTCGGCATCCTCGGATCATCCCAGCCGTCGACCAGCCCATCATCCACAAGCTTCTTCAGCTTCCGCTTGCTTGTGATCGTATTCGCGAGCTCAAGACGCGCGAACTCAATCTGCTTCGGCGGATTCGGCCAGAAGCCCACATTCTCAAGAACCCAGTTGTAAAGCGGCCGGTGATCTTCAAATTCAAGCGTGCAGAGAGAATGCGTCACACCCTCGATCGCATCTTCGATCGGATGCGCCAGATCGTACATCGGATAAATGCACCACTTATCCCCGGTATTATGATGCGTCTGGTGCGAAATCCGGTAGAGAACCGGATCCCTCATATTGATATTCGGCGACGCCATGTCTATCTTTGCACGAAGCACCTTCGATCCGTCCTCATACTTGCCGTCTTTCATTTCCTCAAAAAGGCGGAGATTCTCTTCTACGCTCCGCCCGCGGAACGGGCTCTCCGTTCCCGGCTTTGTCAAAGTACCCCGCCCGCTTCGGATTTCATCCGCGGACTGGTCATCGACATAGGCAAGTCCCTTCCGGATCAGTTCCTGAGCGGCTTCATACATCGTATCGAAATAATCACTCGCCCAACAAAGCGATTTCCAGCTGAACCCGAGCCACTTCACGTCCTCTTCAATCGCGCGGACATACTCCGCATTCTCCTTCGCCGGATTCGTATCGTCAAAACGAAGATTGCATCCGCCGCCGTATTTTTCCGCCGTACCGAAATTCAGACAGATAGACTTCGCATGGCCGATATGGAGATATCCGTTCGGCTCCGGAGGAAAACGGGTAATCACCTTGCCGCCGTATACACCGGACTGGTTGTCTTCATCGATGATATTCCAGATAAAATTCTTGTTCTCTTTTTCATTTTCGCTCATGAAAGAGCCCCCCCTGTCTGTCCTTACGCCACTCTGCTTTCCGTCCATGTAACAAACCATGAGACAAATACAGACCGCCGTTCCTCCGGACGAAAATCCCTGCTTCCACCATCCATTACCGCGCGGCGCGGAAGTTTCCCATTCCGCGCCGCAGGCTCATCCAAGTCAGTTTTTCTTCTGAATCAGTTTAAGAAGTTTCTCTTTCTCATTCGGAACCTGACCGTCGATCACTTTATCCAGCAGGAAATCCAGGGTTTCTCCGGTTTCCTTTCCCGTAATTCCCTTCGCCTTAAGATCCTCTCCGTTCACGGCAAGCTGCTCCAGACTCCAGCATTCGCCGCGCGTCAGAATGCCCTGTACGTCCACCGAGCATGCCAAAGCTTCCTGGCCTGTCTCCGGCTGCTCCGCCAAAACACGAAGTCCCTCCAGCGTAACGTCCTTTCCATATTCCCGGAGGAAATTCTTCAGCGCAGCGTACCGCTCCGGGCGGTCGCCCTGCGGCGGATTCTGGAAATTCCGGATAAACCGGTCGACCTCACCCGCCTGTTTTTTCGTCTTATTATCGTATTTCAATTCTTCCATCGCTTTCCTCACATTACTTCCAAAAATAAATGCCAGCCGTCCTGCTTTCCCGGCTTTCATTCCGTCCAGACGAAGCAGGGATTCCGGATCGGCAAGCGCAAGTCCCAGCGCCTCTGACACCGCGTCCCGATATTTCGCCAGAATTTCCCCGGCAAAGGGTCCGGCGATCAGTTTGTTCAGTTCCGTCTGCACCCGCTCCTTCGAAACTCTGTGAACAGATTCCGCGAGTTCGGCGCAGGATCTCCCGGTCTTCTCTTCCAGATCAAACCCCAGCACTGCCGCAAAACGGAACGCCCGGACAATCCGAAGCGCATCTTCCTGAAAACGCGCCGCTGGATCTCCGACGGTTCGAATGATTTTATTCTGAAGATCGTCTCTTCCGCCGAAGGGATCCGCGAGTATTCCCCGGCACCGCCGGAGACTGCCCGGATTTCCTTCCGGACGATTTTCCGATCGCTCTGAAGCATCCTGAAATTCCGTAAGCTCCTCTTCCAATGGAGAGAACGCCATCGCATTCATCGTAAAATCCCGTCTGGCCAGATCCTCCGTCAGGTTCCTGCCGAACCGGACAGAATCCGGATGTCTCCCGTCCGAATACGGTCCATCGATGCGGTAGGTCGTAATTTCATAGGGTACATGCGAAAGAAGCACTGTCACCGTTCCATGTTTGAGACCCGTTTCTATAACCGGAAAATCAGAGAAAACCGCCTCCGTTTCCTCTGGTCTCGCGGAAGTGCAGATATCCCAGTCTCCCGGCTTCCTCCCAAGAAGACTGTCCCGCACCGCGCCTCCTACGGCAAAGCCTTCATATCCCCGGCTTCTGAGCCTCGCAGTCAGAAAGAGCACATCCTCCGGAACATCCATCGAGATAAATTCATTTCGGCTCTTTTCCATATTCCTGAACCGTCCTCCTTCTCCCCGGATCAAAGGGGCGATAATCATCCGATTCTGCTATTGTACCATGAAAAAGAACATATCCCAACCATACCGTCCGGAAATATCCGTTTTACTGATTCATAAATTTTCCATGATACTTCTCCGCCATATGATGCGGCTTCAGCGCCATTTTCGCCTGCCGGAGATTTTCAAGACCCATATCCTCTTCCCGGTTTACAAAAAGAATCTCCTCCGGGAGCGCTTTGCAGAATTCACTGCAGATCGCCTGGTATATTCCGCGGAACGAAACATTCGCTTTTTCGAAATGTTCTACGGCTGTATCTTTTCCGAGGCGTTCTCCAATCGCAAACGCCTCAAGCTTTCCGTCGATGAAAATGCCCACGGAGTCCACAAATTTATGATCCAGGAAATGAACCGTCTTTCGAATGACTTCCTTCTCCTGGCGGAGCTCCTCCAGCACATCGGGCGTCCGCTCCCTGCCGCGGGCCACGATATCCGTGAGCTCCAGCATATCCGGGAGCATGTCCTCCGTCAGAGGCTTTACCTCATACGAGTACGTTTTCAGGAAGTAGTTCAGATGATTTTTCTTCTTGTGCAGCGCCCTTCCGGACAAAGAAATTAATTTCTGTTTTTCATAGACGTATTCGTCCATATCCCGGTCGTGCTCAAACAGGATCTCTCCCGGCACCGCCTCTTCCAGAATCGGAATCATATTCCCCGGAAGCGAATAGAAAGCGGGATGAAGCCCCTCTGCCCGGCATCTCCGGTAGGACTCGTGCACAGTTTCCGCAAGCTTCTCCGGATCATAAGTGCCGGTTTTCGTCATAGGCATGCTGAGACCCGCCGTCCGTTTCATTTTTCCGCCCTCATGATGAAGGCCGATGCTGCAGACAACCAGATATTCCCCGATGATATCCCAGTGAATGTCATACGCCGCGCTCCAGCTGAAATTCGCGAGGAAAGAATAAGTCGCCGCCTGATACTCATACCCCCGGAAATAACGGTTCACTTCGAACACCTGATCAAGTGTCATATTGTCAAAGGTGTTCCGAAATAAGATATTGTTCTGTTCTGTTTCCATAAATCCCCAATACTCTCTTGCTGTTCTGAATTCCGAAGCCGCATCCCGGCCGCCCGGTTTTCTCTTTTATCGGCTATCGGCCGGCCTTCTCCTTGAAGATATCCTCCTGTCCGTCCAGATTCATGACCTTGCCGATCGGCTCGTGAATTACCAGATCCGCCCGGCTGTCGAACGGCGTCTCCGCCATATTAATCAGCACAATGTTCCGCCCGTGGAAGTAGTTGATGAATCCGGCCGCCGGATATACATTCAGCGATGTACCTCCGATAATCAGAAGATCCGCCTCCGAAATCGCCTTGACCGCCTTTGCAACTGTATCCTCCGGAAGCATTTCTTCATAAAGAACCACATCCGGTTTCACCGTGCCGCCGCAAGAGCATTTCGGCACACCGTTTCTGCAGTTCTTTTCATCGACAACATAGTCGAGCCCGTACGGTTTCCCGCACTTCTCACAGTGATTGGTCATAATCGTTCCGTGCACTTCATAAACCTTCTGCGATCCCGCCTTCTGATGAAGCCCATCGATGTTCTGCGTCACAATGCCCTTCAGCTTGCCGGCTTTCTCAAGCTTCGCGAGCGCCCGGTGCGCCGCGTTCGGCTCCGCCTCCGTATGGATCAGATTTTCCTTATAGTATTTGAAGAACATCTCCGTATGATTGACATAAAATGTATGGGAAAGCATCGTCTCCGGCGGATAGCCATAGGTCTGCTTCGCATGATAAAGCCCCTTCTCCGAACGGAAATCCGGAATTCCGCTTTCCGTGGACACGCCCGCGCCGCCGAAAAATACAATGTTATCACTGTCTTCCACTAATTTTTTCAGACGCTCATCCATGACAAATTCTCCCTTTCTTCCGCCGCCTTCATCATTATTCCGCCGGCGAATTCAGCGTATCCCAGACCGATTTCTTCTGCCGTCTGGCTGCTTTCGCTTTCGCGCCGTGAAGGAACACCAGACCGCCAGTCTCTTCAAATCCCGTCTCCCAAAGCTCCCGAAGCGGCACCCACTGATAGTCTCCGTATGTAACCGCTTTCACTTGAAACTCATCCGGAACCGACCGCTTTCCATCTCTACGGTACCAGGGAGTCTTCTCCGATCCCGCCTGATATCCGTTCAAGATAAACCACTGCCAGACATAATCCTCCATCTTCGGATTATTATGGTTCAACACCAGCATAGAAACCGGCTGCTCCTCCTCGTCCATAAAATCCGCAAGCTTCAGCGCCGCGCTTCGCCAATCCAAAGTTCCCGAAACCCGCTCGAACCGAAGATCCCGTACGCCGGAATCCGACAGATATTCCTCGAATCCTTCCGTATACATCTCCAGCGTCTTAATGCCGGACCAGCGGGGACGGAGATACGGTTTCATTATCCTTGTGAAACGAATATAGTCCTTCTTGGAGATTTCTTTCGACGCGTCAAACGGACAAAGTCCTTCGATCCCGCGATACCGCGCGAGAAAAATGGAAATGTCGCACGCCGTGCAGGCTCCGCATCCGCCGAGTTTCATCCACGGATCCGTCAGCCAGTCCTGATCGCCGCCATACTCTCCCGCGATTTCAAAATAATCGAGTTCTTTCTTCATCCTCCGCATCCTCCAAATAAAAACTGTGTATATTATACCACAGAGAACCGAAAACTATCCGCCGCACTTCACACAAAATGCCAAAGGGAACCTGATTTGAAAGGGAGTTTCATTTGAGCAGAAGAGTACTTTCAGGTCGCGGGTCTTTCATATTGCAGTCCTTAAAAAAGAGACCTCCGCATTCGGGAAATCTGATATGTCCCTTCTTTACTGGACAGCCAGTAAGCAGGGTGCATATCAAATCATGCCCGATGCATCAGCCTCTTTTCTCATTCAGGTCTTTATTTTATGAATATGAATGCACGAAATATCCGCTCATATCTTCATATTCTTCGTGCACGGCCAGTATGCGGAAGATCCGCCCGCATCTTCACGCATTTTTCAGAAGATACGTGAATTACTGCCATACAGCGCATTCGTAACCGTTTCTGCTCCGGATTCTACAAAGGATACGCGAAATACTGACGCGCAGAAGTCTTGCTGAGCGGCGCCGCAATGGCGGTCGCTACAGCTCCTCCGACTGCGAACTGCGCGATGTTCCATGGCACCTCTGCAAGGGCGGTTCCCCAATGGCCATACATCGGCACTTCTACGAGGAAATACCCTGCCGTCATAACCAAGCCGCCAAGCACGATTCCCAGAACCTCGGCTCCCGTAATCCGAATCTTCGGAAGCTCCTCTTCCGGATTCCGCTCCGCCGCGAGGCGGTATTTTCTTTCTTTCCGGCTGTACGCCCGCTCAATCACCAGACCGCAGATAAAAGCCATCAGGAATTTAATCAGGAATGTCCAAGGCGCAAAATAGGCATAGCCTCCCAAAATATCTCCCAGCGCGGATCCGAGCCCTGCCGCGGCCGCGCCGTATTTCTTGCCCAGAAGAAGCACGGACAGAAAGATCATCGCGTCGCCCAGATGCACATAGCCCTGCGTCATCGGAACCGGGATTTTAAACAAACTGGTCGCCGCCAGAATCAATCCCATCATCAGCGCCGTCATTACCATATTATATAACCGTTTATTGCCTGTCCTTCTCATTGCACCGATCCTCCCGCTCCGGCAGTTTCAGAAACCTTGACGTTCCTTTATATTATGCTTTATAATAACACCAAAGTGTTATCCTTTTAATAGTCAATTATTTTTATTTTTACATATACAATATGAGTATTCAACAAAAATGAAGACGATTTTTCCGGAATTAGATCACAATTCAAAAGACAGTTTATACACACAGCTATTTAAAAATCTGAAGCAGGAAATTCTGTGCGGAAACATTGCAGCCGGAGAACGGTTGCCATCTCTTCGTGCTTTGTCCAAGCAGCTTGGGATCAGCGTTACAACCGTGCAGGCCGCCTATTACCAGCTGCAGCTGGAGGGATACATCCGCTGCCGGCCGCAGTCGGGATATTATGCCGAAGATATCCACAGCTCCTCGGGGCTTCATGATATCCATCCGGAAACCGGCGATCTTCTTTCCGCGCGGGAAGAATCGGAGCCCGCGTACCGGGCGGATCTGGATTCCTTTGACTTCGGAAAGTGGAAGAAATGCATGTCCCGCATTCTGAACGATTATCCGGAAATGCTTCTCAGCGCGGCGGACCGGCAAGGTGAGCCGATTCTCCGTGAGGAAATATCCCGTTATGTATTTCAGTCCCGCGGTGTCCGGGCAAAGCCGTCCCAGATTGTAATCGGCGCCGGAACGCAGCAGCTGATGAACCGGCTTTCCCGAATCCTCCGCATCCTTGGAATCGATATGATTTCAACAGAAGACCCCGGATATCTTCCGGTACAGAACATCTTCCGGGATAACGGCTTCGGCCTCAACCGCATCCCGATGCGGGAAGACGGCATCACCATCGAACGGCTTCCGGAGAACGTTTCCACCGCGGTCTACATCACGCCGTCCAATCAGTTTCCCACCGGATCCGTCATGCCGGTCGGCCGGAGGTATCAGATTCTGGAATGGGCGAAAAATAACCGGAGCATCATCATTGAAGACGATTATGACAGCGAGCTCCGTTATTTCGGAAAACCCGTGCCGGCCCTTCAGGGGCTCAGCGACAGCAGCTCGGTCGTATACCTGGGCTCCTTTACCGCGACGCTTTTCCCGGCGATCCGAATCAGTTACATGATTCTTCCGGAGAATATGGCGGCCATATTCCAGACAATCCGGGATGATTATGATCAGAGCTGCTCCAAGACAGAGCAGCTTACGCTCGCTCTTTTCATGGAGAACGGCTATTACCAGACGCACATCCGGAAGCTCCGGAATCTTTATGCCCGAAAGCTCCGCCATGCGGAAGATTCCTTCCGGAAATGCGGGCAGGGTTTCATCCGGACGCTCAGTCACAACTCCGGCATGAATCTCCTGCTGGAGGTACATACATCGGCGAAGGCGGAAGCGCTCGTCCGCTCCGCGAAGGCGCTGCGGCTGAGCGTGCAGGATGTATCCGGACTTACAGGTGGCAGACAGACCGGTTCGGACGCTTCCGGCTTATCTTCCTGCCTCTCCGAAAATAAAAATTCCTCCGGAAATACTTCCGAAGGAATGTGTACACTGCTCTTCAATTACTACTTGATCCCGCTGAGCGAAATCGAAAGCGCCGTCCGAAGCCTGACCGCAGACTGGAAAAAGCTCGAATAAAAGAGCGGGCGTCCAGATGAACCCACCGGCAAGGGGTTGGAGCACCCGGCCCCGGCAGGCACGGGACTGAGAACGGCACAGGGCCGGCCGATACGGAACTGACCGGCATAAGAAGGAACAGCCGACGCAGGATCGGCAAGCGCAAGGTCAGCCGACAGACTGCTCATCCTTGTGGAATTTCATGCCGGATGTCTTCACGATTTTCCCGTTTTTTTTCACGAAAAGCGCCTCATATCCGTCCTGCGATTCCACAAATTTTTTTCCCTCTTTGCTTCCCAGCATCAGGCAGATGGTCGCGATCGCGTCGCAGTCTCCCGAATGTCCCGACTTGCTCACGATGGTCACGCCGCTCGTATCCGTGTCCACTGGCTTCCCGGTTTTCGGATCCAGAATGTGGTGGTACAGTTTTCCGTTTTTACGGAAATACCTCTCGTAAATTCCGGAAGTCACAAGCGTAAGATCCTTCGCGTTCACATAGCCGAGGACCTCTTTTTCATCGCTGAACGGCTTCTCGATGCCGATCTTGAACGGCACATCGCCTTTCTCTCCGACGCAGGCGATGTTTCCTCCCAGACTGATCACCGCCGATGTCACGCCGAGTGACTTCAGATAATCCGCGATTTTATCCGCGACGTATCCTTTTCCGATGCCGCCTAAGTCAATTTCACCGCCGTTTCCAACCGCTATCCGGTTTCCGTCGATCTGTATCTCCTTGTAATTCACGCTCGCAACGGCCTGGCTGAGCTGCTCCTCCGTCGGAAGCACATGTTTCTCCGCATGGAAATCGTAAAGATCCTCCGCCTTTCCGACGGTAATGTCAAACAAGCCACCGGACAGATCCCCGTATTCAATGCCCTTCTTCACCGCTTCCACAGTGACCGGGTCGCATTCCACAAAGGCGCCGTCCGCATGGTTCACTTTATATATATCGGTCCCCTTCTTGGTCTTGCTGAGGAGATCCTCGTAGCGGACACATTGCTTAAAAGCGCGGTCAATCGCTTTTTCCGCGTTTTTCTGGCTCATATCCTTCATATCGTAAATCGCAATTTGGCAGACTGTATCGAAATAATAACTTTCCTTCTCCACCGCATTCGTGTCCATCGATGCGCCTTCTCTTCCGCATCCCGTAAGGACTCCTGCGAGCACGGCAAATACCGCGAGTATAAATGCGAGAAAAACCGAAATCCGCTTTTTCGCTGTTCTTCTGTAATCTGTCATACTTTCCCGATCTGATTTCCTAATTCGAACTTGCCTGTTTCTGATTCGGATCCGTAACGCCTCCTGTATAACGAAGAACGCCGTTCCATTTTACATGAATGTCCCCGGATGTATATTCCGCATGGTACTTACTGACTTCGATTTCTTTGCCATTCTGATCTCCGCTTTCCGAGTATCCGAAATCCTGCCGGGCCGCGACCATCTTGCCATTCCCGATATACATGGCGGTATGTTGATCCTCATCAAGCAGGATATCGCCCGCTTTCAGCGTGTCCGGCTCCGGGTTCTTTTTCGTGATGCCAAGATCCTCTGCCGAAACCCATTCAAATCCATTTGCCTCGTAAATCTTGCGCATCACGCTGCAGGACATCGTGCTGCTATCCCCGGAAAATACCAGAGGAACGCCTGCGGAACGGTAGGCGGATGTGACAAAGGTCGAGCAGTCATAATCCGGATTTCCCCAGCGTTTCACGGCATCCAGAGAATATCCGTGGGAATCGTCGGCAGCGGTTTTCTTCGCCCAGCTGATGGCGCTCTTCCGCACATCCTCTATCTTCTGATCCAGTTTCACAGATTCGAGCACGGTACTGGACAGCCATCCGGATTTTCCCATGCAGGACACACGATACCAGACATTGTTGTTGTCTCCGAGTGAAGCGCTTCGGATCTCAACGCGGGCTCCTGCGGGAAGCGTCGTGATCACATCTGCGGAAGCATCCCCCGATTTACGAAGAGCGCAGGTAAATGCTGTCTTCGCCGTTCCGGTAACGCTGTCCTGACTGGCTGTTTTTTCTGCGGACTTGCTGCCGCTTTTTGCCGCTTCCTCCGTCGCGTTTTTTGTATCCGATGCAATCTTCCGAACCGCTCTCCGGTCTTCCATCGTCACGATCACGCCGACAATCAGCAAGATCATCAGAAGAACAGCCGCTCCCGCGATAATTCTCTTTTTTCTCTTTGAAAAAAACTGATTCCGATTATCCATGATCCA
>JAQXNW010000023.1 GCA_029098205.1 Eubacteriales bacterium
CTTCTGGATTCTCCGGTCAGCGGCGGAAACCCGATGGCGAAGGCGGGAACGCTCGCAATCATGACCGGCGGAGACGAAGAGACTTTTGAAGAAGTCAAATTCATTCTGGAATGCATGGGAAATCCGGTTTATACCGGAGGCCCGGGTTCCGGAGACACAACGAAGCTTGTGAATAACACGATCGCCGGCGCTTACTTGGCCGCGATCGCGGAAGGATATGCGTTTGCCGCGAAAGCGGGCATTGACCTCAAGACGACGTTTGAAGCGACCCGATGCGGATTCGCCGGCGGCCCTCTCTATGAGAACAAGGTTCCGATGATCATCCGTAAGGATTATACGCCGGGCGCCCGGATTGCCGTACACAGGAAGGATATCCTGAACGCGAAGCAATACGCGCACAGCCTCGGAATCGATCTTCCGGTGACGGATGTCACGCTCCGGATTATGGACTGGGACAAGGATCACGGATACATCGACGAGGATCAGACCGCGATGGTGAAATACTTCGAAGATAAGATGAACGTAGATGTCGGAAGAAAAGAAGACTGATCTTCTGTTACTCTGAAACTCCCTTGAAAAAGGCTCTCCCTGCTGTCAAGACAGTTTTCCCGTCTCTTCGGATAAAATAAATTTATCCGGATTCAAAGGGAAAAATTGTCAGGTAGCCTGGAGAGCCTTTATAATTATTCGAAGAAAATATCCGATTCTTTCCGATGCCATGAATTTTCTGCAATTTTCGAGATTCTGCTCCCGACAGAGGGCGATTTAACCTTTCTTCGTAGAATTCACCACAAACCAATATTTCGATGTTTCCTTAAGATAATCCGCAAGTTCCTGCCCGATTTTCGGAACCGGAAGCGCGCTGTTCCAAATAAACCCGACATCAAATCGAAGCGGATCCTTAAGAGGACGATATACGATATCCTGCCCGCCGGTCGTCATGAAATCGCCGTTATTTACCAGACAGATGTAATTTCCATACCGGACCATATCAATCATGCAGTTCAGCTGATCGTGATGAGAAATCACTTTTGGAACAATTCCTCTCTTCCGAAACTCCTCCATCATTAAAGAATAAATTTTCGAGTTCTGATCTGGAAGCGAAATCATCTCTCCGTTCAGCATCGATAAATCCAGTTCATTCACGCTCGCGAGAGGATGCCCTTTCGGAAGAACCGCGCTGATCTCAGCCTCTCCGACCTTATCCGTCACAATTCCCTTCTCCGAATGCTCCGGAAGGGCGTTAAACGCCATATCCAGCTTTCCGTCCATAATCTGATAGATCTGCGTATTCATGCTGCCTTCGAAGATCTGCAGATTTATTCCCTTCCGCACAGAAAGAAAAGTCTCGTACATGTACGGAAGAAGCAGATGCGAAAGCGACGGGGAAAGACCCAGGCGAAGCGACTGATCGTATTCGCCGGACATTTTCTTCATCTCCTGCTCCGCTTTCTCGCATTCCTGAAGAATATGATCGACAAAGATCATAAACTTCTCTCCCGCCTGCGTAAATGTAAGAGATTTGGAATTCCGAATGACAAGTTCGATGCCAAGCTGCTTTTCCAGACTGGTGACGGCCGCGGAAATCGCAGGCTGCGAAACGAACAGCTTCCGGCTCGCTTCCGTGAAGCTGCCGGTACGGTATACGGTCTGAAGATATTCCAATTTTCGTAAGTCCAGCATCGTTCCGCTCCCTTTTCTCCTTTATATAAGCTATATAAGCCTGATTCTCCATAGTTCACAATATTCTAGCATAGTTTCTTTTTTTTCGTGCGTACAATTCTTGTATTTAAATGTTACCTGCATTTTCATCCACGTTTTCAACCGCATCAGAAGCTTCCTCCTGTACATCCTCTTCCCGCCTCTTTCGAAAATCCTCGATCATACGGATCTTCTCCGCTCTGGAAAGCCGTTTGACTTCCGCCTCTCTTCGCATAGCGGAGGATGCGTCCGGATGCTCTTCATAATACACAAGACGGACCGGAAGACGGCTCCGGGTATACTTGGCGCCTTTTCCCTGGTTATGCGTTTTTACACGCCTGGAAAGATCGTTTGTCCATCCCGTATAAAGCGTCCCATCCGCGCATTCCAAAATATATGTGTAATTCTTTTTTTTATCATCATTCCAGCCATCCATCGGCAAAGGCATCCGCTGCCTCCTTCATCCTGCAGCTCGTTTCAATCCAAAGCAAAGCGCCAGAGGAAGATCCCCTGGCGCACGGCACATTTCCATCTCTCAGAATGTAGCAACCTCCGGATCCGCAGGAGGAACTTTCCCGACGGCCTTGCAATAAAGCACAGGACCTTCCTCTTCATAAACCGGCGTATATTCAACCTTCACAGTCGCGCGGATTTTCACCCATTCTCCATTTTTCCAGTCCGCAGTGCTTCCTTCCCACTTGCAGAGAAGTCCCGCAAACTGAATATCCTGTACGCAGCAGGTCATCACATGACGCCCGAAGATAAACGTACCCGGCGGAACACGGTCAATGACGGCCCGGCCTTTGACACGGATCTCTTTCCCGTCGTAGTTATCCTGATTCTCATTGATATCCCGGTACCACTCCGCGAACATATCTTCGCCGATATCAATGACCGGAGCATTCATATCATAGGGCAGAGGATCCTGGATATCGTCCATGATAATGTCGTCTTCTGCAAACTCATAAATAATCTGCGATTTGCGATTCGCGACGCGGCAGATCTTATGAACGGAAAGCTGCCAATCGGAAAAATCGTCATTCCGGACACAGCGGTTGAAAACAACCAGTTCCGCGGTTTTCAGCTTGTCATAAACCTGCTGCCGCATGTTCTGGTTATACATAAGGAAGGTCGGCGCCTCGATGAATGTCATCTCCTGATAGACCATCCAGCCGTCCGGCATGCTGTTATAAAAGGAATCCAGCCCCCACATTCCGTTATATTCGACAATCACACGCTCGGAAGCAGTTTTCTCAATCAGATCCGCCAGATACTCTTTCGTGAGATCCTCTTCATCGTCTACGACATGAATGTGGACATTCGATCCGCCGCCGTAAAACTTTTCCGGATCGTATTCCAGTTCCCCTTCTTCACAGACAAGAAGAAGAGTCTCCTCGCCCTCATTAAAATCTTCGCCTTCCAGTGCGTCCTGAATGAACTTCGTTTTGCCAGATCCTAGAAAGCCAGTAAAAAGGTATACCGGTATCTCCATATTTCCTCTCTCTTTTTATTATTTTCTCTTAATGATATTCCGCACTCTTTTGAATTCGCTTCTTAAATTCCAAACAGCTCTTTAATCCGATCCTGATCCAGACCAACTCCGATCACACAGATCATTCCGGTTGCCTCCGCGCTTCCGCTCCGGACCTCCGGTTCGCCAGGCACATAGTCAAACTGGAACCAGCTCCCGTCCTCCGCCTCGACGATTCCCTTCGCGCGAAGCACCTGTCCGCACTCTGCGATGTTCTGAAGCCCGGTAAGTGCGCTCTCCAGCGATTCCTTCGTAAATTTATGCGCGGTCTCTACACCGAACTCATCAAACACTTCATCCGCGTCGTGATGACCGTTATGGTGGTGATGGTGGTGATGATGCGCATGGTCATGATCCTCATGTTCGTGTTCATCGTGGTCATGATCATCATCGTGGTCGTGCTCATGTTCCTCGGCTTCTTCCGCCAGATGCTCCGCCTGCTCCTGATACGCTTCTTCACGAAGACGGTCAAGCTCCGCGGAAAGAGTCTTCTTCTCTTCCATTACTTCCAGAATTTTCGCTCCGGAAATCTGATCCCACGGCGTTGTCACAATCGTCGCTTCCTTATTCAGATCACGAAGCATCCCGATGACCTGATCCAGCTTCGCCTGAGAAAGTCCGTCCACATGGCTTAAAATGATGGAGCTCGCGTTCTCAACCTGGTTCTTGTAAAACTCGCCGAAGTTCTTCAGGTACATCTTGCACTTCTTCGCATCGACAACCGTCGTAAATCCATTCAGCTGAATCCGGTCATTATGGAGATCCTGCACGGCGATAATCACATCGCTGAGCTTGCCGACGCCGGAAGGCTCAATCAAAATCCGATCCGGATCATATTCATCGATGACCTGATTCAAAGCCTTTCCGAAATCTCCGACCAACGTGCAGCAGATGCATCCCGCATTCATCTGATTGATCTGAATGCCGGTATCTTTCAAAAAACCTTTGTCAACGCCGATTTCACCAAACTCATTCTCGATCAGTACAACCTTCTCGTCGCCATACGCTTCCTGAATCAGTTTTTTGATCAGCGTCGTCTTTCCTGCGCCAAGAAAACCCGAAAAAATATCTACCTTCGCCATTAAAATCACACCTCTTATTTATTAATATATTGTATGCAGCGATCCACGCCGGCAGAATGCCGGACTTGATTTCTCATGCCGCGAAAAAAGTCATTTCCGCGCAGATGAATGAAATCAAACTAAATAAATTTATACCACATTCTCTGATTTCTCAATCAATTCCATGAAATCTCCGCGATTTTCCCAGATACCTATCCTGTGCACCGCATCTACCGGAAATGATCCAGAACCTGATAAATTACAGCCGGACGATATCCCTTTGACGAAAGCCTCCGGGCAATGCGGCCAAGAATCTTATCCGGAATCTCCTTGTGCGGCTCTTCATCTCCGAATCCGGCGCTCCGGAGCACGGCCTGCGCCTCCTCCTCCGCCATGGCTTCCTCGTCCGGTTCCCCATACTCATCAAGGTAATCATTCCAGCCTTTTTCGATCGACGATTCCTCCGCACCTTTTTGAAGAAGCTCTCTTCGAATTCGATCTCTGCCCTTTCTTTTCTCAATTCCGTATCGAAAATACTGAAACGCGTAACGGGCATCATCAATGTACCGATATTCCTTAAGAAGCCATACCGCTTCCGAAGAAGATTCCCTGCTGAACCCTTTTTTCTGCAGGTATTTCCGGATTTCCTGTTCTGTCATATCCCGGTAAGACAGTTTCTTCAAAGCCGATTCAAATGCAGAATTTTCAAAATCGGTCGGAGTCTCCGCGCCGCTGACATCGCGGACCTCTTTCTTGCTTTTTTCATTCGGTTCACCAAACATGCGTACCTCCGGAAAACTCAGCTGCGCCCTGAGTACGGTCACAAAAAAATCCAGACATAGTTCACCCGGTTCTTTGCCTTCCTTTCTTACGGAGATTCGGGATTCAGAAAAAAAATAAGGGCATCCTTCCCAGACCCCTTTTTCCTTCCTCAAATCCGGGAGCTCCGAGAACATCCCCCTTCCGGTCCACTTTCCGAATGCTTCTCTTCTCGTCCAAAGGCGGTAAAAGCCTTCCAGTCCGCTCCTGTCCGCATAGGCGTATTCTTCTTCCGTAAAAAACCGCTTAAGAATCCGGCTTGCATTCAGATTTTTCATAACCTGAAGATCCATGCCGCATGCGCGTTCTCTGGAAAAAAGACATCCCCAGAGCCCGGCGCTGTGGCTTACGGAAAATGAAAAAAGACCGTTCGAAAGATACGGCCTTCCATGCTTCTCCCGCTCGATCGAATATCCTTCAGAAAGACGGATCCGTTCGGACTCCGCGTACAGCGCCGCCGCCTCGCGGATCAGCGCTTCTCCCGCTTTCCCTTCCAAAGAGTCTCCGCGGTATATATAAAGCGCATCCACAGTCAGGCTCCCTCTGATTCCTTAGAATTATCCGGATCCGCTTCCTTCTCTTTCTCTTCCAGACGGCGGATCACTCTCCGGTATCCGTCCGCGCCGTAAATGAGGCATTTATTGATCCGGCTGATCGTAGCGGTAGACGCTTTCGTTTTTTCTTCGATCTCTGAATATGTACATCCCTTCGACAGAAGCTTCGCAACGGCCAGCCTCTGGGAAATTGACTGTATTTCGTGAATCGTGCATATATCTGTAAAAAAACGGTAGCAATCCTCCCGGTTTTCCAAAGTCAGAATCGCATCGAACAGCGCATCGACGCTTTCACTCTTCAAATTCGACTCGAATTCCATCTGGCTTTCTCCTTTCTGATTCAAAAAAAGCCTAGCACTTTTACACGCTAAAGTCAATATTCGAGGTTCGCTATAGACCCAGCACTTCTTTTGCTTTTGCGATCACAGGATCCTGCGCTGTAAATTTTTCCGCATCGCCGGAAACACATTCGGTATCCGGCATTATACCGACGCCGTTAATCTTTCCTCCGGAAGGAGTGAAAAATTCGCCGGCCGTATAATGCAGAACAGATCCGTCATCATACGATTTTTCACGCTGTATGACGCCTTTTCCGTACGTTTTTTCTCCCAGAACAGCGCCGCCGTGATTTTCTTTTACAGCGGCAGCTACGATCTCCGCAGCGCTTGCCGTATTCCGGTCCACTAGGACAACATATGGAAGCTTTGTCTCACTCCCATCGGAGTTATAGTATCTGCGTTTTCCATTCGCGTCCACGATGCTCGTAATCGTGCATTCCGGAAGAAGCTGATCCGCGGTCTTGATTCCCTGCTCCGTATAGCCTCCCTGATTCCCGCGAAGATCAATAATCAGTGCTTTCGCGCCCTGATTCTCCAGCGCCCTTCGCTCTGTGCCAAAGGATTCCGCCGTATCCTCCGCAAATCCTGTCAGCCGGATATATCCGATGTTTCCATCCAGCATTGAACTTTCCACGGATTTTTCCGGATTCACCTTCTTCTCCCAGGCTTCCGCCTCCGAAGCGGTCATGTACACCGTATACGGATCCTCCGTACTGATCGCAAGTGCCTTATAGAGCGCATTCAGCTGCTTCGCGTTCTTTGTGTCCGTGATCGCTTTTTCACGGAGAAACTGCTGCATATCATAGAGCTTTCCATACCTTGACGATATTTTTACGAAGCGGTCATAGTCCTTCTTAGGCACAAGAACAGAGCTGCTGGCTTTTAAAACGATAAAGACAGCGCCAAAGCAGACCAATGCCGTTACAAGCATGGTGCAGAGAATGATTTTCAGATATTTTTCCTTCTTAAGAGGGCTCACTTCTGCTGCTCTCCTTCGCTCTGGACATCAATGACCTCCATCTGCGGAGATTTCCTGCCCTTCCATTCGTTCACCGATAAATACCCCAGAATGTTCCTGGTCCCGCCCTCCGAAAGCCTTCTCTCCAGCTCATCCGCATGCCGGAATGCGACGCAGCTGAGTCTCTCGTTTCCCAGATTGGCTGAAAAACGAAGATACTGCCCCTTCTGTCCGATTCTGGATATATATTCCGGACAAGCCGAAACGAGGGCAACCGGCTTTTCATTTCCCTGCCCGAATGGCGCAAGAAGCTTAAGCTGGTCACAGAAATCGACTGTCACATCGTTTTCGTCAAGAACCATTTCCGCTTTCGGAGCAGGATGCCGAAGCTCCGGATGTTCTTTTAATATTGCCCTGTATGAAGCATTCAAATGTTCCCGGAGCAAACCTGTATTTTCTGTCGGAATCGTAAATCCGCAGGCTTGCGCATGACCGCCGAACTGCGTAAACAGCTTCTCTTCTTTCTTAAGAAGAGCATACAAATCTACGCCCGGCATGCTTCTGGCCGTTCCCTTGGAATATCCATCTTCTTTCGCTGTAAGGAGTATGGTCGGCCGTTCTTCTTTCTCACGGATTTTTCCCGCTACAATTCCATTGATTCCTTCATGCGCACGCTTAGGCTCCAGAACCAGAAAATCATCGTCCGGATAATCGCTTTGAATCTGTTCCAGGCATTCCTCATAAATCTGATTCTGAATTACCTTCCGGTCCTGATTCATACGGATCATCAAATCCGCCAGTCTCTCCGCTTTCTTCGGATCTTTCGAAAGGAAAAGTTCTGCGCCGAGTCCCGCATGGCGGATTCTCCCTGCCGCATTCAGATTCGGCGCAATGCCGAACGCGACATTTTCCGTAGTAATCTGTCCCGGGGTAAGACCGGCTTTCCGAATGAGAAGATCCAGATTCTTCCGGGTTCTCGCATTAATCGTACGGAGCCCGTATTTCACAAGAGTACGGTTTTCTCCCACCAAAGGAACCACGTCCGCAATCGTGCCGATGCCGACAAGATCCAGCGTTAGATTCAGAACATGCTTCGAAAGACCGACTGCCTCTGTAAGAGCCTGCCCGAATTTAAAAGCGACACCGCAGCCTGCAAGATTCGGGTTAGGATACGAGCAGTCTGGCTGATTCGGGTTAATCAGTATGCAATCCGCCTTCCGGTCCGTCACCCTGTGATGATCAGTAACCAGAACGTCCATGCCCAGAGACTTCGCGAATTCGACTTCCTCAGTGGATACACTCCCGCAGTCTACTGTGATCAGGCAGCGTATACCGGCATCGTATATTTTCTGTATAGCCTCCCGGTTCAATCCGTAGCCTTCGTCAAAGCGCGACGGAATATAATAACTCAGCTGATCCGTAAGCTGGGATAAAATTTCGGTCATAATCACCGTCGATGTAATCCCGTCCGCGTCATAATCTCCATAAATACAGATCTTTTCACCGCGGTCAATCGCAGACAAAATAAGATCCACTCCCGCCTCCATGTTATGAAGCAGGAATGGATCATGAGTTTTCTGAGGACGAACAGAGAGGAACTCATCGAGTTCCTCCTCTGTTTCGATTCCTCTCCGTTTCAGTAAAGCAATGATTTTCGGATGCAGTTTAATCAATCATCCACCTGATTTCTTTTACCCAAGGTAATTTCTCGGATTAACAAGACTTCCGTTTACATAAACCGACAGATGGCAGTGGTTTCCAGAGGAATAACCGGTCGAACCCATTCTCGCAATAACCTGTCCTCTGCTGACAACCTGGCCGACACTGACATTCAGACTGCTGTTATGTCCGTACAGAGTGGAGATTCCATTTCCGTGATTAATTACGATATAATTTCCAAAACTGTTATTCCATCCGGCCTGTGTTACAACGCCATCCGCGCATGCCTTAATCGGAGTTCCGTAAGCCGCCGCGATATCCATGCCGCTGTGGCCCTTACTGTGCATGCCGTTCACCTGTCCGAATTCGCAGGTGATAAGTCCTGAGCACGGCCAGGAAAGAACCCGGCTGGAAGAAACGCCTGTGGAGCTTCCAGAACTGCTGGAACTGCTGGAACTGCCGGAACTGCCGGAATTACTCGACGAAGGAATCTTCACCGTCGTTCCCTTGGAAGTAGTAACCTGACCCGCAGATTCTGTCGCACGGATCTGGGATTCAATGCTGCTCTCCTCCGCATCCAGCTTGTCATATTCTTTCTGAAGCTCTGCCAGAGCGGAATCCAGAGATTTTTTCTCTTCTTCCAGTTTATCCTTCTGATCGCTCAGCGATTTCTGTTCGTCCTCAAGCTGCTGCTGCTGTTCTTTCAGTTCTGCTTCTTGCTTCTGGATATCATTCATCGCCTTCTGATCTGCCTGATAGATCTTCTTCACCATTTCAATGTTGGAGAAAAGATCGCTCATGCTCTCAGAATTAAGAAGAACGTCTACGTATCCGGCGGAACCTGTCTTATACATTACACGGACTCTCGCCTTCAGATCTTCCTTCCGCGTCTTCAGAGCTTCCTTCGTTTCAGAAAGATCCTGCTTTGTAGACGCAACTTCTTCCGTCTTCTTGTCGATGCTGGACTGCAGAGTATCAAGCTTACTCTGCTGATCCTTTACCTTCGACTCCTGCTCCTCAATCTGGGATGCTACGCTGCTCTTCTTATTCTTGACACTGCTGAGATCCGACGAGGATGCCGCGTGCGCCGAATACATCGGAACCATCGCAACCAGAAGCGCTGAGCTGAGAAAAACGGTCAGAAAACGAGTCCGTTTACATGTACTTTGCATGTCTTTGCCTCCTATGCTGTCTGCTATGCGTCCAGGAATTTCCGCATGGAAATGATACTTCCGCATGCGCCGATTCCAACTCCCATCGCCATAAAAATAATGATAAGATTTCCGATCAGATAATTCGCAGGCACCAGAGGCGACGACAGGAGCGTCATGACTTTCTGTCCGATCAAACTTACTACATTTCGGTAAATTCCATAACTGATGACTGCTGAGATCAGCGACGCGATAAGCCCGATCAGGATACCTTCAATCAAGAAAGGACCTCGAATGAACCAATTCGTCGCGCCGATATATTTCTCGATGGATATTTCTCTCGCCCTCGCGAATACAGTAAGCTTGATCGTATTCGAAACAACGACGACAGAAACAACTACCAAGAACAACATAATAACGAGGATCGCGACCTGAAGATATTTCGTAATTCTCGTCAACTTATCAACCGTTTCTTTATAATATGTGGTACTCTCCACACCCGCGTTCTTCTGGGTGTTCGCGAATTTGCTGACCGCATTTGCGGCTTTCAGAGAGTTTACCTTCACAAGAATCGAATTCGGAAGAGGATTGGAGCCAAGGCTGTCAAGAAGATATCCGCTCTCGCCCCAGCGCTCCCTCATAATCTGCATCGCCTGATCTTTCGTCCGATATGTCACACTGGCGACATCATTCATTTCCTTGAAAGAAGCGGTCAGGGAATTTACCTGCTCCTCAGTGGCATCGTCCTTCAGAAAGACTTCCACGCTGTCGTAATCCTGTTTAACCATCTCTGTAAACAAGTTGACATTCACAGAGATTGAAAAGAACAGACTCAAAATCAGCATCATCGCGGTAATCGCGAAGAGGGACGCTACGGTCATTCCCTTATTTCTTCCGATCTGCGACAAAGCCTGCCGGATATTGTACAGAAGCCGGCTAATCATCATCAAACACCCCCTCGTTCTCGTCGGAGCTGTTTGTTTCATGGAAACCGTACTGTCCGAATTCATCGCGGACCACATGGCCATCTTCGATGGCCACAACCCGTTTATTCATCTTGTCGACAATATCTTTCGCATGGGTTACCATAACGACGGTCGTCCCATTGCTGTTGATTTCATCCAGCAGATTCATAATGCCGTCGGCTGTGATCGGATCCAGATTTCCGGTAGGCTCATCCGCAATCAGAACCCTCGGATTATTAATGATCGCTCGGGCGATCGCCACTCTCTGCTGCTCTCCGGCAGAAAGCTCCTGCGGATACCGATCTGCCATATCCTCAATCCCGACCAGCTCAAGCACCTGAGGCACTCTCCTGCGGATCACTCTTTTCTTCTTATGAAGGATTTCCATCGCAAAAGCGACATTTTCAAATACCGTTTTCTTGGCAAGAAGCCGGAAATCCTGAAATACGATGCCGATTCTCCTTCTGAGCTGCGGTATTTCGCGGTTCGAAAGGGAAGTGACCTCGTAATCTCCAACGGTGATTCTGCCGGAATCCGCATCGATTTCCTTCAGGATCAACTTGATAAATGTTGATTTCCCAGCACCGCTGGGGCCGACGAGAAAGACAAAATCTCCCTCATCAATATCGATACTCACATCTTCCAGGCCGACATTATCACCGTACATCTTGGTAACATGTTCAAAAGTTATCATAAAGTCTCCTGTGAGATTTTTTCTTAAATTTCATAACTTGTTGTATTATAACATATTTATAATTCTTTGCAAACCCTTAAGAGTTCTTAAGACTCGGATTCATAGTTTCTTCAGCCTTCCGCATCCGCTATATCCCTGTATTTTCTAATATTTTTACGATTTCTTTATGAATCATATTATTTTCAAAATAAAATTTACAGTAATACTCATTCTCATAAAAAATCTGCGCCGGGAAGGCCGGAATCCAAAGTATATCTGTACTTCGAAGCAGTCTCTGCACCATTTTTCTTCCAACGCCCGCATTCATAAAATTTACGATCCATGTAAAACCCGGATGCTTCTTTCCAAGAAAGAATCCGGAAGGAGCCCGGCCGCGGGCATGACGATCCTGCTTCGGCCCTCTCTGTCTTTCCGCTTCTTTCCGTTCGATTTCTATCCGCTTCAGAAATTGAATCTGCTCTTTCTCTATCAGAAGCCTGGAAGGAAGCGGATCCAAGACTGCGAAGATCCAGTCGCACCAATCCAGATATTCTCTCCACCCGCTCCCGTGGAGCGTATCCAGATCCAGAATCTGCACTTCCCTTCGATCGGAAGCGATTATCCATGCACGTTCAGAATCCGCAGGAGACTTTCCCTCTTCCAGTCCTTCCGGAGTATGGATTTTCCAAAGAACGCCTTTTGTCTGATTGCAGCCGGGAGGAAGAATCCGATTTCCCCGGACCGCATGAAAAACATCCTGAAAATTTCCATTCGGGAACCGTTTCTCAAAACCGGCGCCTTCATAAACGGAACTTCCAAGCCTGCCCGGATCCCAGCATTCAGTGTAGCTTACGCTGTACCCCTGCTCCGCCGACCAAAGCGCGAGAGAAGACGCCACCATGCTTACGCCGGTTCTGTGCCCCGTTCCTGTGACCCCGATCCGAAAACAAGGTTTCTTCTCTTCGGTTTTCTCTTTTACAAAAAGTCTGTTCATGCCCGCCTCCCGTCTCCGTTACAATAACTATACTTTTTCTTCCATAGTTTGTGGTAAGGGAGAATCCGACGATTTTCGGCATCAAAACCGGAAGCGGCACACGACAATCCATGGTAATACGAAGAGGGGCCGGCATTGCTGCCGGCCCCTCTTCGTTATGATTTCTTTCGCCATTGATTGTCGATTATAAAAAGGAAGTTCTTCCTATCGATCACGCTTTGCCTTCTTCAATCGCGAGAAGCTTAATTACCTGCGCGAATGTCTTAAGGTCGCCTGTCATTACAGTCTCCCAAACGTTCAGCGGACGAGCCTCTCCCTGACGGTTGATCCAAGCTGTCTGATATCCCAGTCTTGTTCCTGGAACGATGTCATACTTGAATCCGAATCCGGCATGAAGAATGTCATGTGCAGTCAGGCCAAGTCTCTTCTGGGAAAGCTCGAATCCTTTGTAGGACGGCTTGTAAGCGCCGGCCATCTCCGCTGTAACGATGTCATCAAACTCAACGCCGATCTGCTTAACGGACTCTTTGATGATGTCGTTGTCTGTGTTCGTGATCAGAGTGATCTTTGTATATTTCTTGAGCTCGAGAAGCGCGTCATGCGAATCCGGGAACGGCTGCCAATGTCCCATGGACTCCGCGAACTCCTCGGCGTCCTGCTTCGTGTAAGGAATTCCGAACTCGTTGCAGGTCAGCTTCATGGTTTCCTGAAGAACTGTGAAATACGGCTTGTACTCAATCTGAATGTATACAAACTGGATCTCTTCCCATCTTCTCTGTACAACCTTTGCCGGATATGCGTCATATCCCTTTCTCTGCATGAATCCTTCGAACCACTTCGCAATTTCGCCTTCCCAGTCGATGATGGTTCCGAAATTGTCAAAAGATACGGCCTTCGGCAGTCTGAGCTTCTCCATCTTAAATTTCTCCTTTCAAAATACGATATAAGCGGCAGCCGGAAACCGATCTCCGGAACTTCCTCCGCTCTCTTTTTCTGATGGTTGTATTATAAGATATACAAAGACTTTTGAAAATAGCGGACTTTGCAAATTGGTTTTAATAAATCGTATTAATACAAGAACAAAATTCTTCTTATACAAAATGTCAAAGAAAATACAGATTCTTCATCCCGGCCTTGTAAAAACATGGTAAAATATAAAGAAATTCCGGCGGACTGCCAGCGGATTTTCCACTGTCGATCCCGGAAAGAACAGAAGGAGGCTTTTTATGGACACACAAAAGCTGAACGCGCTTCTGCGATCCATCGAACTCGGAAGCTTTTCCGCGGCCGCGGAAGAACTTGGATTTACGCCCTCCGGCATCAGCCACATGGCCGCGGCTGTCGAGGACGAGCTTGGATATCCGTTGCTTCTTCGGGGAAGAAGCGGCGTTACTTTGACGAAGGACGGGAAGGAAATACTTCCCGCACTTCTGGCGTTAGCGAACGCGGAGAAGAATGTAGAGCAGCAGGCGTCCCGCGTACGGGGTCTTGTCAGCGGCCGGCTTAATATCGGCACCTATTCCAGCTTCTCGTTCCAATGCCTTCCGAAGATTCTGAAGGAGTTTCATGAAAAATATCCGGCTATAGAAATACAGCTGATGGAAGGCGTTCATGCCGAGCTGGACGACTGGATGCGCTCCACCAATATGGATTTCTGCATCTACAGCGAAGGAAAAAATTCTTCTCTCGAATGGTACCCTCTTCTGGACGATCCGATGTATGCCGTCGTTCCTTTGAATCATCCTCTGGCGAAGCGGGACAAAATCGCTCCGAAGGAACTTGAATCGGAAACGTTTATCATGCCCGGCCGATATAATGATATCGATGTGGTGAACGTCCTGAAGAAATTCGATGTGCATCCGAATATCCGGTACATGACCATTGAAAATTTCTCTGCGATCGCGATGATTGAGCAGGGTATGGGAGTCAGCATCATGAACCAGATGATCACCGCCTACCAGAAGGGGCAGGTCGCGATGATTCCGCTGGATCCTCCGCAGAAGATCACTTTGGGAATCGCGATCCCTTCCCTGAAGCACGCGTCGCCCGCCGCGAAGCAGATGATCGCATTTCTTCGGAAGGCTTATCCATATCCGAAAGAGAATTCCTAAAATCGCCCCGCGGTCAAAGATCGTTCCT
>JAQXNW010000024.1 GCA_029098205.1 Eubacteriales bacterium
GAGCGGCTGCCCCGGCAGGAACTTTTCTCTTATTATAGCACCAATCTTGTGAAATCACAATTTATTCTTGTAGCCTGCCGCTGATACCGTCTGGATTGGCTTTTCCTTTCTTTTTGTTCCCTTTAATTAGCCATGAACTGATTTATGGATAGAGGAGGATTTACATCATGAAAGAGGAATTAAGAGGCCAGATTGAGGAGTACACGAAGGAACTGATTGCAGAGCCGTCCTGCTGCGAGGAGGCAAAGGCCGCAGGCCAGGCATTTCTTGACGCAGCTGGAACAGATGCGGAGGGCGCGGCTGCAAAGGCACTGGTTAAAGAGCTGGAAGAAGATGTCTGCAGTATCGACAGCCTCATCGAGCTGGCTTCTTCTGAGGCGGGACGCCAGATTTTCGGCGACGGCGCAGAAGCGGCTGCGGAGGCGGCAAAGAAGGCAAAAGCAGAGGGCGAACGCTACTGCACCTGCGATGCCTGCCAGGCCGGCGCAAAAATTCTTGCGAAGAAGGCAGAAATCTGACTTTGACCAGACACAGCGATTTCTCTTGGAGATAACAAGACCTCGCAATTTCTGCGAGGTTTTTGTATGCAAAAAATATGTTAAAAGAGCTATGACTGCGCTTTCCATTCCAGATCTGCCATTCTTTTAATGATTAAGGGTATGTTAAAATATATGTAATTATAGCGGAGGATTTCCATGTTTTATTACAGCAAAAACAGCAGGAAAAAAATCGTACATAAACAGCAGTGCCCTTATTGTGCCCGCATGAAAAAAGACAACACAGGCTTGTTCCTTTCGCTTGACGAAGCACGTGCTGTCGGGTACAGGCTGTGTATTTACTGTTCAGCAGTTGGAAAACGCTATCTGTCTGAATATAAAACACTTGCTTCATATGCTGTGGAAAATGGATTATCATTTCGTTACGATGATGGAAAAGTTCTGATTGAAACTCCGCACAGCAGCTGGATGATCATTACAAACGGCAAGAAGCACAAGATGTTCCTTTATCACCAGAATGCAGAGAACTTTCCGAATGAACGATCCCTCATTCCCGGATATCACAGCCAGCACTTCCAATCGAATACCATTCTTGGCTATATGGAGTATATAGTCGAACATGATGGATACAGGCTTCATCATAAGTATCATATGAAGAATAAACCTGAACCTTCTCCTCCCCGGAAGGGTACAAAACGTTATAAAAAATTCCAGAGAAAAATCAAGCGTGACAAACGAAGGGCTGAGCAGCGTAACGTTTACCGTATATTCGAGGAACTGGAATCAGAGCGAACCGATTCCAACTGATATCATATATTTTTATACAGAGATTTTATCCCCTGCAGATCCTGAAAATAGAAAGGTTCTGCAGGGGCTGCTTTTTTGACAAAGAAAGACGCCGGCTTAGGCACATCCGCGGAACTTTGTCTGAAAAAGTCAGGAAATTTCATGACTGCTCCAGCCGGGTTAAACCCCGGGCGCGGGGCAGCCTTTTTTCGTGGATTCATACCCGCGGATGGGTTATGATATCTATAGAAGTTTTAACGGTTCTTTCGAGGTGCTGGTAAATGAATAAATCGATTTACGAAAAGATTTGTAAAAATATCGAAAACGGAGTCCTTCGTGACGATTTCTACCTTCCGAATGACGACGCCGATAGGTCACCTGTTTACTTTGCCCCGGGCGCGTTTGACGGAGTGTGCATGTATCATATGGGGTTTTCGCCGCTTGACGCGGAAGCATACAGGCGGATGGCGCAGGCGATTCGGACTGCCGCGGCCGGAGATGTACCGGAAGCGGATAAGAAGTTCCATGCGTGGACAAAGGACCACCAGACGGTTTCATATATTGATGATCTTCAGCATTATGTAGTGGAACACGCTGCCAAGCTGGATGCGGGGCGCCTTCACCATGCGGCTTTGTCCCTGCTGCTTAAGTCCAGTTACATCGAGTGCGTGAAGGTCGGACTGGCGTTGCTGGAGATGTTCGGCGAGCCGGATGACAAGCTGAAGGAAATGATCCGCCGCATTGGTCTCTACGATGAATTTACGATTTTCTCTGTCTGGAACATGCGGGGATGGGAAAACGGAAACGAAGAAATTTTTGCGCTCGCAAGGAAGACCCATGGCTGGGGGAGGATTCACGCTGCAGAATGCCTTGAACCGGAAACAGAGGAAATCCGGTACTGGCTACTGACCGAAGGCGTGAAGAACAACGTGATGTATGCCTATTCCGCTTTGCCCTGCTGGCAGAAATCGGATGCGGAGAGGATCCTTTTCAGGAAGCCGACGCAGGAGGAATACGAAGCGATCGCCATACTGATCGAAAGTCTTCTGGATGAGGGGCCGGTTTCCGGAATTTCCGAGCTGGACCATGCGGAAAAGATCCTTCTTCGGTTCCTTGCGCTTTCGCCTGAGTACAATCTGACCGCAGATGATTATAACGTGATCTTCTCCATTAAAGAATGGGCAGATGACGAAGAACACCCGTATCCTTCCGTCGCGGAGGCCGCATATGAGATCCTGCATTCTGCAGCATGTACAGCCGCCGTTGAAAACGCGGTAAAGGAAGGCCGCGAGCTTTCTGTTGCCGAAGCGCTGGGCATTTCTCTCAAGAATGGAGGTAACAAGCGATGCATGAAAGAAAAATTATCCTGAGCACCGGACAGATGCAGCAGATCGCCCGGTATAGCCTTACGTTTAAGGATTTGGTCGGCGATTTTGATGATGACAGCGTCTCCATCGTCTGCCCGGAGGTTTATACCTATACAGTGGATGATCTCTATTACGCGCTGAAGAATTTATTAGCCGCGGATCCCACCTTGAAAGACTTTGGCGAGGACTGGTTCTATCCGATCGTAAGGCTTTCGGATGCATTTGACCTGAATCGTGCCTGCGGGCGGGACAAAGACACAGACAGCATGCCGGGAAAAGTACACTATCCGGGTTTACTTGTTACCGACAGTGAATATTTCGATATGGTCTGGTCGAATCTTGAATTCGCCTGGGAAGATAACGATGGAGAAAAGCGGCTTTCCGAAGTATTCGCGTTCGATGTGTACATTTCCGAGCTGGAGCGCTATTTTTCGAATCGAAGCAAACCTGTTTCGGAGTGGGATTTCTCTGATGAGGAGAAAGAAAATTATGTCCGTTATTTCGTTGACGACGAAACTGTAGAAAACGCGGAGGAGCCGGAGCTCGCGCTTGCCCGGAAGTTTATCGAGGAGCTGATTGAAAAAGACAGCAGCCTTGCTCTTTACGTCAAAGGCTATGCCTGCTATGGCGGAAACCGCCTCTATTCCTGCGACTGGGAGGCTTCGCGCGACTGCATCACCCGCCTTTTTGAGAAAAAGGACGACCCGCAGTATGCCAACACTCTGGGCTATATCTACTATTACGGCCGCTGCAATGGAGGCGTGCCGGAATATGAAAAGGCGTTTCCGTATTTCGTGTTCGCGGCGGCAAACGGGCTCTATGAAGGGAAATACAAGCTGGCGGATATGTACTGCCACGGCTTTGCCTGCAGAAAAAGCGAACGCACTGCCCAGCATCTATATAAAAAGGTCTATGAAGACAGCTTACTGTACTTCAGCATCGGAGAGCCGGCGAACTTTGCAGATGCGGCCCTTCGTATGGGAAATGTCTACGCGAAAGGAATCGGCACAGAGGTTGATTTCCCGAAGGCGTATTACTATTACCTTCAGGCTGATTATGCCGCCCGCCTCCGCGCGCAGAGCTCGAACTTTTTCGGTGACGCTTCGGTTGCCAGAAACGCTCAGAAAACTCTGGCGGAAGTCGAGGAGAAACTGCCGGCGGACTATTTCAAGGAATATGCGGAATATGAAACTCCTTCTTTCTTCGCGGAGCTTGCGTCAAAGGGCGGCTGCTGCGTTTTAACTAAGAGCATAAACGCGGACGGACGGCTGGAGCTCACCGCGGAGTGTATCCCTGCAGAATCTGGTCCCGATCCGGATCCTGTCTTCCTGACGGTTCCGCAGATAAAATACTGCGAACGAACTATGAAGGTGACGCTGGTTCCGGATGAAGATGCAGTCATCTGGTTAAAAAATGACGGGAAGCAGATTCAGTATAATTTCTGTGAATGGAGCGATGTCGATGCGCGCTATGAATTCTTTTTGGACAGTGAGCTTGTCGGCTGGGTCAAAGCGGACAGCTATCGGTTCTATGGCTGAGCGGTCGAAACACCTGGCTGGGGCGAAATCAGCAGATTGTCTTGAAAATAATACAATTCTGCTGTACGATAATTATATTGATATGTTGGAAAAGTATACATTGGCGCGCTACTCGGAAACGGCGCTTTTGAAGAAGATGCAAAATTTTAGTAGAAAGTGGACGTTGATGAGCGGGAGCGGTATGGCCGTCCCGCTTTTTTAATTTTCCGGGCCGCTGAGAGCACAGCGAGTCAGTGATTTTCATGCCAGACCGGGCGGAACCGGCAGGGCTGGCAGCGCAGACGAAATAAATAAAGTTAATTTAATAAAATAGAAAACAGAACCAAGGAGGGAATGGACATGGCAGGAAAATGTCCAATTTGCGGAGCGCCGATGGAAGGCGGTGTCTGCAGCTATTGCGGTTATAAAGAGACGAAGGCTGAAACAGCTTCAGCGAAAAATGTAAATCCGGAGTTTCAGTCACAGTCTCAGCCGCAGCCTCAGACGCCGGCACAAGTATATGTAGTTAATCAGGCGAATCCGGGTCCGTATTATGAGGTGCAGATCAGTCCAAAGAAAAAGAAAACCGTATTGATTCTCTGCATTCTGTTAGGGTTGTTCGGAGTCCATCGGTTCTATGTCGGAAAGACCGGTACCGGCATTCTGTTCCTTTTTACGCTTGGACTTTTCGGATTCGGCTGGGTTATCGATATCATTCGTATAGCTTTAGGTTCATTCAAGGATAGCAAGGGACTTTTGATTAAGTAATGAAGGTGCGGGTATGGGCTTTGTGAATGCTGTAAAAAGTCAGTTCCTGGATGTCATAGAGTTTGAGGATGTCAGCAATAAGCTGCTTGTCTACAAATTCCGGCGTCTGACTGGCGGAAACGAACTGAAACAGGGATCGAAGGTTATCGTCAGAGAGGGACAGGTGGCGGCGTTTCTCAAAGGCGGTCAGCTGGCTGACATTATTCAGCCCGGGACGGTTACGCTGGATACGGAAAACTTCCCGGTTCTTTCTTCCCTGAACGCCTTCCCGTTTTTGTTCACGTCTCCTGTAATTTCCGACGTATATTTCATAAGCACCCGCCAGTTTATCGACAATAAATGGGCGACAAAGACACCGATTCTGAAGCGGGACCCGGAACTGAATATGGTAAGGGTCCGTGCATTTGGAAAATTCGCGTTCCATATCATTGATGTGCCAGCCTTCATTCGGGAAGTGTTCGGGAGCAAAGGCCTTGTGATGACCTACGACATTGTGCAGTACCTTTCCTCCATGGTCACGGAAGCCTTTGCGGAAATGATAGGTGAGACAAAGCTTTCGATCATGGATCTGGCTGTGCGGTACAGAGATTTTTCTTCTGTCATCCAGAGCAAAGTAAACGAAATGTCGAAATCTCTGGGCATTGAATTCACGAATGTGCTGATTGAAAGCATCAATTTCCCGGAAGAGGTTGAAAAGCTGATTGACGAGCAGTCCGGCATCGGAATGGCAAGCCGCAATATGCAGACTTTTATGCAGTACCAGACCGCACGCGCAATGCGGGATGCCTCAAAACAGGAAGGCGGATTAGCCGGACTTGGGGCAGGCATCGCAGCCGGAAAAACCATCGCAGACTCGATGGGAAACATGTTCGGTAATGACAATACCGGAAAAAGCAAGGCAGACAAGCTGCGCGAAATCAAGGCTCTGCTTGACGAAGGAATCCTGACGCAGGATGAATTCGATATGGAAAAGAAAAAGATTTTGAATCAATAAAACACGAAAGTGCAAGCGCTCATAAAATGGTTTCCTATACCAGAAGGTGAAGCACAGAAGGAGTATAAATCATGTTTGGAAAGAAGAAAGTTCCGGAACCTGTGTATGATGTTACTCAGAAGAGTGTAAAAACTTGGTGGGGAGGGACAAAGCTGGTCCGTACAACAAAATCGGAGCAGAAGAAAATGAAGGCGGAAATTCTGAAGAAGAATCCAAAAGCCACGGTTATCGACAGCAAAGCCAAAAGGAAACAGCAGCGCGAGCAGTGGGACCGCCTCGACGATTTTTATGATTTCATGGATGATGATACTTTTTAACGTGCCGTGCGGAGCGAAGCCGGAAGGATTAACAGATGAAGAGGTGATTTGACGTATCATTTTGTAGATGAAGAGAATCACATTGATATGTGGATGTGCGAAGATAGCAAGATGCCAACGCCTGAACTTGCCGATTTTCCAAAGACGCCGGAAATTGACAAAGAGGTTGATGAAGGCTGCAGAAAAATAGCACGTAAATGCTTTTAAAAAAGTTTGACAAAGAGGCATTCTGCTGTCGTGCCAGGCGGGTAAAATCCAGGATGCTTTCAGTATTTATGCGGTAAGGAAAATCAAAAGACAAAAACTTCTAAAAGCAAGTGAAGGAGGTACTGGAATATGATGTTTGCACCAACTGAAAGGTTATGCGTGCCAAGCGGGGCGAAAGCGGTAGGGTTGGCAGCAGAACGCGATCCATTATACGTACTACGAAAATGGTAATCTGACCGTCTCCAAGAAGGTGACAAAGGGAGATAAGTCGAAGGAATTCGAATTCACAGTAACTCTCTCCGGAAAAACAGCCGACGGACAAGAATCCGGTAAATACCAGAGATTCTTCGGACATCGCGCTTATGATGGGGATTTTCGCAGCGGCTGCCGCTGGAATTTCGGCGATCGCGGTATATCGCAGAAAAACAAACCGGTAAGATGAATCATTTCCCGGACAGACCTGCTTAGGAATGACCAGATAAAGAGAGGAATGACCTGAATTAAGATCGATAAAATAAAAACGGGGAATCATCGGAAATACAAGAAAGCTCTGCTTCGCACCAGTTCGGTGCGGGGCGGAGCTTTTTACGTGCAGGATCTTTTTTAAGCCTTTCAGCCTGGCCCGCACGGAGGCTTATTTCCCTTCAGCATAGAATGTCATAAGGACAGCGGCGATAAATATGTTATAATAAACAGCAAATGCAATTTCAGAACGATAGCATCTGTTATAATTCGCGGAAACTTTGCGCGGACAGATACAATATCATTCCCATGTTCAAAAGATAGTTTATTGGAAATTGGAAAGGTGAACAAAGATTATGGATGAAATACTGACCAGGTTGACGGAATTTTCATCGCGGCTGGACGCTGCAGTCTGGGGAATTCCCATGCTGGCGCTGCTCCTCGGCACAGGCATCTTTCTAAGCGCGAGGCTTGGATTTCTGCAGTTCCGGCACTTCGGAACCATCATGAAAAATACCGTCGGCAGGCTTTTTGAGAAGAAATCCGACAATCGGAAAGGGACGCTGTCTCCGGTGCAGGCGCTGACAACGGCCCTGGCGGGAACGGTTGGAACGGGGAATATCGCCGGCGTAGCCGGTGCGATTGCGATCGGCGGCCCGGGCGCGATTTTCTGGATGTGGGCGGCGGCTCTTTTCGGCATGTGCACCAAATATGCAGAAATCGTTCTCTCCGTTCACTACAGAAAGAAAAACGACAAAGGCGATTATGTCGGTGGGCCGATGTATTACATTGAAAATGGTCTGGGCGGAAAATGGAAATGGCTGGCGGTTGTTTTCTGTATTTTTGCCATGGTTGCGGCCCTTGGCACCGGATGCATGACACAGATCAATACCATCGCTTCGTCGATCGGCTCTGTCTTCAAGGCGTATAATCCTTCGATGGATGAAGGAACGCTTCACCTGATCTACGTCATTATCGGCATCATCGGCGCCATTCTTACGATTCTTGTCCTCTTCGGCGGTCTTCAGAGAATCGGAAATGTAACCGAAAAACTCGTTCCGATCATGGCTCTGGTCTATATCATATCTGCACTCGTTGTTGTGTTCACGCACAGCGGCAATATCGGCAAAGTATTCGAAGAGATCTTCCGCGGTGCCTTTGCTCCTTCGGCTCTTGGCGGAGGACTTGCGGGCGTCGCGATCCAGCAGGCCATGCGTGCCGGTTTCGGGCGCGGCATTTTTTCCAATGAAGCCGGCCTCGGAACGGCGCCGATCGCTCACGCGGCGGCTGACGTCAAGCACCCGGTACAGCAGGGCATGTACGGCGTTTTTGAAGTCTTTGCCGATACCATCGTGATCTGTACGCTGACCGCGCTGGCGATTCTGTGTTCCGGCTGCGCCGGACAGTTCTATGGCAAATCCGCCGCGTCGGATCTGACTATCATGGCCTTTTCCACATCCTTCGGGAATAAGCTGGGCGCGTTTATTATTGCGGTATGCATTACCTTGTTCGCGTTTTCCACGCTTCTGTCCTGGAGCCTGTACGGCGCGCGCTGCATGGAGTTCCTGGCCGGCCCGCGCGGAATGGCCGTTTATCAGGCGATCTACATTGTTTTCATTGTCGTAGGTTCGAGTGTAAAACTGGATGTCGTCTGGAACCTGGCGGACAGTATGAACGCTTTGATGGCGATCCCGAACCTGATTGCCGTTCTGGCGCTTTCTCCGGTTGTCGTCCGGCTTACGAAGGATTATGCGTCAAAGATGCCTAAGAAAGACGGGCAGAGTCGGTAAGGCTGGAGGCGCTGTCTGACTGTGTATCATGAATGGAAGGATCTTCGGATTCGGATGGAAAATGTAATTTATAAACCGGGATCTTTTCGCTGTCAATTTCATCTCCGATCCGCACGGCCGGATAAAAAGTCTTTCCGGTTTTTATCATAACTAGGAGCATGCTTGACGCGGTAGGATTAAAAAGGGCTGCTTGCATTCGGCAGATTGATGCCGGATGTGAGCAGCCTTTTTGACATTCGGCGCAGGATGAGCAAATCACGCGCTCCGTCTTCTGAAAGCGTACTGTCACAACGTGACGCTTCCGATTTATCCGGATATGGAAGACAATTCACAGAGAAGCGCGGGCGCGTCCGCAATCCTGAACACCGCTGAGATTTTCTGCAGCGCGATGAAGGCAAATGGCTACCAGGCGGGCATCTACGCGAGCACGAACTGGTGGAATAATGAACTGGAGCCGCTTGCCTTTGATTCGAATTATCATCACTGGATCGCGCAGTGGTCATCCCGCGAGCCGATGAGCGCAGACTGTGAGCTTTGGCAGTACTCTTCAAAAGGTGACAAAGCTTGAATTCAACACACAGACATCATAATGACATGCTATATTATCCTCTTAACAGACAGAATTTTGTCTTCAAGGGAAGGATAGATATATGGATTTGAACAATTCAGTAAGAACGATAGCGAGTCTGGCAGAGTTCCTGCCGCATTATCTGAATCCGAAGGGCATCGTGATTATGCTGGCGGCAGCAGCCGCTGTCGTGATTTCCATTGTAGCCCTTCTAACCGCAGCTGGAAAAAAGCAGAAGGTTTCTCCCGGTGATGACTGGAGCCTGACGGTCATGTCCGAAGATGAATTTAAGCGGTATGAAGTCAGAAGCCTGGTAGAACGCTACTACGAGCTGACGGTTTCCGGAATGGTTTTTCTGTTTTTCACCACGCTGTATTTTCTGATGACATATTTTGGGGTCGGCGGGCAGCTTTGGGCGAAGTACAGCTCGTACATACTGCTGTTTCTGATTATTATCGCGGTTCTGCTGAACGCGTGGCTGGATCGTTCGCTGATCTCGCTGAAAACGCTCCGGCCAGGCGAACGGGAGGCACTGCATATGGCAGGAATTCTGTATATGCTGATCATCTTTGCCTGCATTAAATTCGGATATAAGAATGACAATTACGATTCCATCATCCAGTATTTCATTCTGCTGATGATCGGCCGGTTTGTAGGCTTTGACACAACGATCAGCGCGGTGAGGAATACTTTCCGCAGCCTGGTAAGCACTCTCCCGCTTCTGGCGCTGGCATTGGCCAGCACCGGTGTGATGGCTCTGGTCGGCTTCTCGATCGGCTACCTGGTTACTCCGAATGGCGTTGTTTTCAATTTGTTCATCGCGCAGCTGTATCTTCTGATCATGATGTCGGCTGTGTACAAGATCCGGAAATAAAAACTCCCGCGGCAGAAATCCTTTCGGGGAAAGATTCAGCCGCGGGAAGCACGGAAAGTGATCTGAGAAGCGGTTAATGTCTTGAATCGATGATGAACGGCTCTTCTTTGACCAGAGGATAGTTCCTGACGACGGCACTGTCCAGATCGCAGTCATGCATATCAATGCCATGAATGCGTGAGTTATTGTAGGTCGTGTAGTAATAGATCCCTTTGTCCATATTGCAGCAGCTGCTGTAGATCGTATATTCAAAGGCGCCGGGTTTGACCTCGCAGAGGCCTTTCTGCTGTTCCACTGATCCCAGAATCTTAAAGAACTGGTTGACGCTTTCGGTTTCGCTGTCACCGCAAAGGGAATGCAGTTTTGTGTAAGTGCACTTGATGAATCTGGATTTGCTGGAAAGATCGCCGGGAAGGCCGAGTCCGCCCATGCCTCTGGAATAAAGGTCAAGATCAGTGCCGAAAGTATTCGCAGGCTGCTTCGGCGATAACGAAGCATAGTCATTAAGAGCAAAAATCATATAGTTAAACGGCGGATTGTTTGTCATGACGCCGACTGGATTGCCGTAGACATGAAGGCCGTCCTGCATGCTTTCAACTACAATGCTCTCTGCTTTGTCGCTGATCATCCAATGAAGCGATGCGGGCGGCATTTCCTCGGAAAAAGCGATGTTGACGATGTTCATATTTGCAAGCTTTTCTTTTACTTCTTTGACGTCTTCGCAGGTTCCAAGAAGATATGGGATGAATTCGAAGGAAGCAACGTTGTTTTTACCTTCGGTTTTTTCAAAGTAATGGGCATTTCCCTCAAAATTCAGCCCCGCGATCGCCAGTCCTTTCTCATTGACAGCATCGTAATAGAGCGGATAGCCGTTCATAACCGTCGCCATGCCGATCATCGCGTAATGACTGCTTATGTCCTGGCCGGCG
>JAQXNW010000025.1 GCA_029098205.1 Eubacteriales bacterium
ATAGAATACTCTCTTTACATACGGGCTCTCTTCGAAGAACTCAGCCAGAGCCTTCGCGTTGTCCGCCTGCTTCTTAACACGCAGATCCAGCGTTCTGAGTCCGCGGCATACCAGCCAGGAAGAGAACGGATCCGCCTGGGAACCAACGAGCTGCTGGTTCGCATGGCACTTCATAACCATGTCCTTCGGACCTGTGATGCAGCCGACAACCGCGTCGGAATGACCGTTCGCGAACTTTGTCAGGGAGTTTACAACCAGGTCAGCGCCAAGCTTCAGCGGCTGCGCAAGAGCACCGGTCATGAATGTGTTGTCGATTACGAGGATCGCGCCGTTCTCATGAGCGATGTCGGAAATCGCCTTGAGGTCCGCAACTGCGCAGAGCGGGTTGCATACTGTCTCGCCGTAGAACAGCTTCGTGTTCGGCTGAACCGCAGCCTTCACGCTGTCAAGATCTGTGAATGTGCACGGTGTGGAAGTTACGCCGAACTTGCTCAGGATCTTCGTGAAGATTTCGATGGACTCTCCATAGAGAACCTTGTCATATACGATATGGTCGCCTTCCTGTACATTCGACATGATCGCAAGGAAGATCGAACCCATACCAGAGGAGCATGCCAGCGAGAACTCTCCGCCTTCTACATAGCTCATCAGCTCTCCGAGCGCTTCTCTGTTCGGATTTCTGTATCTGTTGTAGCAGTAGTCGCCTTTCTCATATCTTTTCAGCAGGTCCGCGCAGTCCTCTACGTTATGCGCTGTAGCCATATGAATCGGGAGCTGCTCCGGGTTGGACGCTTCATTGTTGAAATACGCGCCTGCTTCAAGGACATTCGTCGCGAAGCTGTTTTCAGGATTGATCTTATGCAGCATATGCTTACCTCCATAAAAAAATAAAAGCGTTGCATTAAAATATTCATTGTCAATCATTTTTTACGGTTACATAATACTGTATTATTCAGAATACAGGAACGTACTACTTTTTCTATATTTTCCATAACATATTGTTATGAGCATGAAGCAATTACTGCGGGTTCTCTGCCTTCACGTCTCGGAAATGGGTTTCCTGCGGCCTTCCTGTGTACAGAACAATCTCCTTTGCCCCCGTCAAAGGCATCGCGTCCGCGGTCAGCCCGTACCAGCCCTCGGCCCGGTCCATCAGCACCGAATTCGTCGTGATCAGATTCGGCTGCTCCCGCATCTCTTCCGCCGGATCGTCCATTACCGCCGCTGAAAAAAGCACGCCAAGATCGCTCCCGATCTTTTCGAACATCTCCCGAAGCCTCCCCGAATTCGAAATCTGCCTCTGAAGAAGGATCAGCACAAATCGGACGTCGGCTTTCTTAAGCATCCCGAACAGAAGAAGGATCGCCTGTTCGGTCTCCGGGATGATTCGGTACGAACCATGGAGCCCCGCGAGATCCCGGACGGCTCCGTCCCTTCCGCGAATCAGCGTTCCCCGGGAGAACGCGGTTTCCAGCGTAATCACCGTATTAAACCCATCTACAATCACGCTTTTCCCAGCGAGGCTCTCCGCGCTCGTCCGCTTGCTTCTCCGCTTCCAGATTTTCTCCGACGGATCCAGTCCCCGAGTAAGCGCCTCTCTCTGCCGCAGCGAAAGCTGGAAATGATCGCCGACAAAGCGGACCGCCGCTTCTTTCCTGTATCCCTGATCCATAAGCCAGGTCACATGACCGGCCGCCTTTTGGAGCGTCCGGAGGCCTTCCCCGGAAAAATCCTCCGCGTCCCGCGCCTGATATCCGCGCCGCGCATTCTCTGTCATATTTTCCTCCCCCTTTCTGTCTCTCTATTGTATCTGCCTCTCTAGCTTATCTTACCAGACTATCATACCAGAAAATTCTCCGCCGCGGAAAGCCCGGCCAGGAAAGTCCCGAATCGCCCTGGAAAATGAATTGACAGTATACGGCCTCCGTGCTAGAATTCTGAATTGACAAAGATTTTCTGCAAGACAGAGTATCGAAACGAGGGGAGCCGAACGGCTGAGAAAGGAACAACCTGACCCTGTGAACCTGATTTGGGTAATGCCAACGTAGGGAAAATAGAGTGCGAAGCCGGGTCCTTTCTCTTGGAAGGATCCTTTTTCTTTTCCCCATACACGAAATCCGACCTCTTTCGATGCCTGCCCTGCCGCGGCGAACCGGGGACACCACTCTTCACCGCGTAATAAAATGCTGGAATTTTTCTCTTTCGGACGCTTTGCCGTTCCATCCTGCTTCGCGGATTTCCGTGATCCCGGTCACCGGCCTCTTCCGGAAGACATATCTTCACCCATCCCGGGTGGTTCCGCAGACTGCCTTCCGGCAGAGGCGCCGTCATCTTTTGAATGCACGGACGGGCTCGCTGTTTTCCTGAGCGGGCGGTCCCGCAATCTGAAAGGACGCCTATGGAACCAAGTATTCAGCTTACTGACATTATAAAAATATTCAATCACGTCGTCGCGCTGAACCGCGCAAATCTCTCCGCCTATCCCGGAGAAGTGCTGGCCATCGTCGGAGACAACGGCGCCGGGAAATCCACCCTTATAAAAATGCTGACCGGAGAGCTGCAGCCGGATTCCGGAAAAATCCGGATCGGCGGTCAGACTTACCGCGCCCTGCATATTAAGGAAGCGCTGTCGCTAGGCGTATTCGCAGTGTACCAGGACCTGGCCCTCGGAGGAACGATGGACGTCACATCGAACATCTTTCTGGGAAATGAAATCCGGAAGCACGGCTTCCTCGACCGGAAAACCATGAAAAAAGAAGCCGAAGCGCTAATCCGTGAGCTGGACATCAACATCCCGGACCTCCGCACTCCGGTATCGGATCTTTCCGGCGGGCAGAAACAGGGCGTCGCCGTCGCGCGTCTGATCAAACGCGGCGGAAGATATCTGATTTTCGACGAACCGACCGCCGCGATGGGACTCATGGAAGCGGACCGGACACTGAAGCTGATCCGGAATCTCGCGGACAAAGGAATGACCGTCCTGATTATCTGCCACAATCTTATGCAGGTTTACCAGATTGCGGACCGGATCGCTGTGATCCGGCACGGGCAGATCATCCGGGAAGACAGAGCAGATCAGATTTCGCAGAAAGACATCATCGCCATTCTTTCTTCGGCGGACATGCCGGCAAATACGGAAGGAGGCAAAGATTGAAAAAGAAATCCTTCTCTTATAACGGGATGCTCCTTCTTATGCTGCTTGCGGTCTCCATCGTGATGACGGTGCTTTCTCCGTATTTCCTTACAAAAGTGAACATCCGGAACATCCTGAATCAGACGTCCACCGATCTCATTCTCAGCGTCGGTATGACGTTTGTCATTATCTCCGGAAACATCGACCTTTCCGTCGGATCTGTCGTCGGATTCAGCGGCATGGTGATCTCGATGCTGATAAACCGCGGCGTAAGTCCGCTGATCGCCATCCTGTCCGGCCTCGCCACCTCGATGCTGATCGGCCTTCTGAACGGCTGGCTCGTCGCGCGCCTTAAAATCAACTCTTTTATTGCGACGCTCTGCACGATGACCATTCTCCGCGGAATGATCCTTCTGATCACGAAATCAAAGACACTGTTCGGATTCGGAAGCCTCGTTGCTTTCTTCGGAAGCGGAAAAACCGGACCTGTCAATCTTCCGATTCTGCTTTCCTTCCTGCTTTTTCTGATCAGCTGGGTTCTTCTGAACAGAACATCGTACGGAAATTACTGCCTGTTCTTAGGCGCGAACGAATCGGCCCTGACGAGGTGCGGCGTGAACGCAAAAAAATATAAAATGCTGATTTTCATGTTTTCGGCGCTTCTCGCAGGCATCGCGGGTCTGATCGTGCTTGGAAAACTCGACTCCGCGCAGCCGCTTGCCGGCCAGGGATATGAAATGGACGCAATCGCCGCCGTCATTTTGGGCGGCACCGCACTGGAAGGAGGACGAGGATCCGTCGTCGGAACGATGATCGCCTGCCTGCTTCTAAACGTCCTTTCGAACGGGCTTGTGCTGCTTTCCGTATCCACCCATTATCAGGAAATTATCACCGGTGTGATTATCATTCTTTCTGTCCTTCTTTCCGAACGGAATCGAAAGGCGAAAAACGCAGCGGTTCTGAAATAATCGTCGCAGATCGTCTTCTAACCGGCGGGACTTGATCCTGCCGGCCATGCATTTACTCTTCGACAGGATCTGTCCCTGCCGACTGTACATCGTTTACCCGCGCCGTAAGAACTCCGGCGCAAGCAAATATTTTAGGAGGTATAAAAATGAAAAAGTCAAAAGCACTCATTCTCTGCCTGTCCGCAGTACTGGCAGTGAGCATGCTCGCCGGATGCGGAAGCTCGGGAAGCAGCTCCTCTTCTTCCACGAAGAAATCGTCTTCGAAATCTTCGACCGAAGAAGGCACTCTGTTCACAGAGTACAAAGCGAAAATGGAGAAGCTGCTGGACCCGCTGCCGGAGAAAAACAAAACGAAGTCCATCGGACTCATCGTCAGCCCGACGTCGAACTCCTACTGGGCGACTTTGGTCGAAGGGGCCAAAGACTGCGCGAAGGATTACGGCGTAAACCTCGACGTTACGCAGACGCAGAGCGACACAGACTTCTCGGGGCAGCTTGATATTCTGAACACCATGGTCTCCAAGAATGAGGAGGCGGTCGCGTTCTCTCCGCAGTCCGGAACGAATCTGATACAGGGCATCGTGAACGCGAACAAAAATAATGTTAAGACAGTTCTGAACGGAACCGCGCTGGATGAAGATGCGCTGAAACAGGCCGGCGGCCACATTGACGGTGCCACCGTCGTAGACTGCTATCACCAGGGCGAAGTGAACGCGGCCTTTGTCGCCAAGAAAAACAAGAATAAGGGAAAAGTCGCGATCATCGGCGGATCCGAGGGAGCGACCCAGTCGGACGACCGTGTCAGCGGCGCGAAAGACACGTATAAGAAAAAGGGAATGGAAGTCGTCGCTGTGCAGAACTGCGACTTTGACGCGCAGAAAGCGTATGAAACCGTAAAGAACATCGCGACGGCCCATCCGGACCTGGTTGGGATCACCTGCTGCAATGACGACATGGCACTCGGCGCGGTCCGCGCTCTGAAGGAGCTGGATCTCAACGATCAGGTTGTCGTATGCGGCGTTGACTTCACGGATGCCGCGAAAGAGTCCATTAAAAACGGCGAACTGGACGGAACCATCGCGCAGTCGCCGTATCTGAACGGATATGCCTGCATTCTTATGACGCTGAAGGTCGCGCAGGGACAGGATGTCGGAAACATGGGAGACATCGTTCCGGCTACCGTCGTATCCAAGTCGAATCTGAGCAAGATGAAGGGCTGGAAATAGCCATTATCACCTAAAATCCAGGGAAAGCGAATGACTCACAGAGCTTAGCTCTCCCTGGATTCTCTTTTTCTCCGGCCTCAGGCACAGCGCTGAGAACCCGCTTAGGACCCGGGACTTCAGTCAGCGGCGCGCGTTTTCCCGTCTTTCAGTGCTTTTTTGGTTTTTCAGCAGCTTTCCACGAAAGCCCGCAGTATTTTCCGGCTGTTTTCATCTGCCTTGAAATACATCTCCGGATGCCACTGCACCGCCCACAGAAAACGGCTGTCCGGACGGTAAAACGCTTCCGTTAGTCCATCCTCCGAATGCGCCATCGGCGTAAGACCGCCTGCGAGCGTCCGGATCGCCTGATGATGGCAGCTGTTCACACCGATGACAGGCTGACTCAAAAGATCATAGAGAGGCGTTTCTTTTTCCACGGAAACAAGATGCGCGCTGCGGTCATACGGCGCGTCCATTTTATGGCCGGGGCAGTCCGGCCGCTCTTCTGAAAGATCCTGATACAGCGTTCCACCGAACAAAACGTTCAGAATCTGAAGCCCCCGGCAGATTCCCAGAATCGGCTTATCCGCCTCCAGAACCATCTCAAACAGACGGCTGGTCATCTCATCCAGCTTGGGGCAGATTTCACCACAGCGCTCCGAGCGTTCCTCCTCATACATGGACGGCGATACATCCTGCCCGCCCGGAAACAGAAAGCCGTCGTACGTATCCGCGAAATATTCCAGAAGATCATCATCCAGCGTCCAGGGAAGCATGACAGGAATCCCTCCTGCATCGAGAATCCCATCCATGTATCCGGGAAGCATCCAGTAGCTCTTCTGCTCAAGATCAATCAGCGGAAGAATCGCAATGGTTGGTTTCATGGTTTATCCCCCTGCTCTTTTCTCTCCGTCTCTATCTCTTTCACACGGCCGGTCAGCCTGCGTATGAATTCCGGTTTTGAAGACTGCCGGACGGACGGGCGCATATCCTGCTCTTTCCAATGCTTCGGACTGAAATACACCTGCAGAAACACCGCGAACACCCACGCCGCGAAGACAGCGAATACATAGACGAAAACGACAAAGACCGTCGCTGCAATCTGCGCCGGAAGCGAACCTGACCTCTGCAGGTATCCGGTCGGAAGCTGCGGCGTCATCAGGAACATGTAGTTCCAGTCAAATATGATATCTAAAACCAGCACGATGCCGATCATCGCGAAGTTCACCTTCTGTGCGGCTTTGAGCGATCTCCGGTCGATTTCCTCATCATGAAGGAGAATCCGAAGAAGCGCCGAATAGGCAAGCCCAATATGCGTAGCAAAAAACGCAATGCGGGTCACATGCGGAAACGCGAACGGTTTCGGCGTCGACCAGAATACGGAGCTGATACCCCCGTAAAGCGCTGTGTAGATCGAATACTCCTCCAGCGGCATCCAGTGCACGAAATACGTGAAAAACAGCAGAATGCAGGCGATCCGGCACGCGTAAAGCGGCCATTTGTCGCCTCCCTGCTGAAAATACGAGAACCAGATGAAATACGTAATCTGTCCCGCCGCCATAACGGTCAGCGATATTTTTTCAAGCCTCTTAAGAAGCCGAAGATTCCTCTGCCTCTTGGAAAGACGAATCAGTCCGATAAATCCCAGTACGAACAGGACAAAAATCAGAATATGCTCCGGCGAAAGGGAATTATAGATCTGATCGTAGTCTTTCCGGTTTACATAATAGAAAAAATCCGACATAAAATCACGAAGCTATATGGCTAATCTTCGAACCGCTCATCAATGACACGTTTCGACTTCTTTTCCGAACGCGGAAGAAGCCCTTTTTCCACGACTTTGACAATCGGCGTAAATCCGATGCGCGCCTTCACCGTCGCTGCGAGCTTCCGTCCCGCTTCCTCAAAGTCTACTGAACCGCTGACCGCCTCCACATAGAGACGGAGCGTATCTCTGCGGTCCAGATGCGAAATCCGGATCTGATACTCACTGGACAGCTCATCGAATTCCGACATGATTTCCTCGATCTGCTTCGGGAAGAAATTGACACCCTTGATCTTCACCATATCATCCGACCGGCCCATGATCGTATCGATTCTCGGGAACTTGCTGCCGCAGCGGCACTCACCGGGGAGAATCCGGGAAAGGTCATGCGTCCGGAAACGGATGAGCGGAGCGCCTTCCTTCACCAGCGTCGTGATTACGATTTCGCCCCATTCGCCGTCCTGCACGTTCTTCCCCGTCTTCGGGTCGACAACCTCCAGATAGATATAGTCATCCCAGTAATGCATGCCTTCTTCGTATTTGCAGCTGATGCCGATCCCCGGTCCGTAAATTTCCGTAAGTCCGTAAATATCGTAGATTTCAATGCCGAGCTCGCCTTTGATGCGGTTTCGCATCTTCTCGCCCCAGCGCTCAGAACCGATAATCCCTTTCTTGAGATATACCGAATCCGCAAGACCCCGTTTCTCGATTTCTTCCGCCAGAAGGAGCGCGTAGGAAGAAGTCGCACAGAGAACCGTCGATTTCATGTCCTGCATAAACTGAAGCTGCTTATCGGTATTTCCCGGTCCCATTGGAACCGCCATCGCGCCGAGCTTCTCCACGCCGCTCTGGAATCCGATGCCGGCTGTCCAGAGGCCGTATCCCGGCGTAATCTGTACGCGGTCTTTGTTCGTGACGCCCGCCATCTCATAGCAGCGCTTGAACATCTCGCTCCAGTCATCGACGTCCTTGGCCGTATAAGGGATAATCACCGGCTTCCCCGTAGTCCCCGAGGAAGAATGAATCCGGACGATCTCTTCCTCCGGAACCGCCATCAGTCCCAGCGGATACGCATCCCTCAGATCCTGCTTCTGTGAGAACGGAAGCTTCTGAAAATCGTCGGCGGTCTTTACCTCCGATATTCCGGCTTCCTTTAGTTTTTTCCCATAGAAGTTATCCGAGCGGATCAGGCGCTTTACCTGCTGATTCACTAAATTCAGCTGCCTCTCATTGATTTCCATCGCGATTCCTCCCTGTCTGTTCCCGTTATTCGCTCCTGTTCGATTCCCGGCCGATGATTCACGCCCGGCCGTTCGTTTCTCGCTATCCAAGCGGGTATTCCAAAGCCCGGTCGTTTACTTCCCAAAGCTTCTCCGGCATCCGTTCGCGGAGCGCGTTCCGGATATCCTCCGCCGAAACGCCAAGATGTCCGCTTCTTGCCGCCGCGCCGAGAAGGAGCACATTCAGAACCTTCGCATTTCCGATTTCCTGAAGCGCTTTCTCCGAATCAATCAGCGTGAGATTCGGCGCGCTCTTCCGAAGATACGAAAGGATATCATTCACACGGTATTCACTGCTTCCGATCATTGCGCTCACCGGCTGAATCGGCCGGGATGTAGAGATGACCACACCGTCCTTTTTCAGGAACGGGAGATGCCGCACAGTCTCTCCAGGTTCAAATCCAATCAGCACATCCGCTTCACCTTTTCCGATCAGCGATCCGACCGCGCCGTTTCCAAGCTTAAGATGACTGAAAACAGAGCCTCCGCGCTGCGCCATTCCGATCGTTTCCGCAGTCTTTACCGGGATTCCCCGGTTCATCGCCGCCTGCGCGATCAGCTTGGATGCGAGAATCGTTCCCTGTCCGCCGACTCAGCAGACGATAATATTCTTACTCATTCTTCGCACCTCCTGAGATCGCATGCACCGGACAGATCTGCTCACAGAGTGTGCACCCCGTGCAGAGAGAAACGTCAATCTTCGCCTTCGGCTTCGCACCCGGCTCCAGAGCTTCCGCATCCTCCAGGATCAGAGCCGGACATCCAAGCTCCCGGATGCACTTATGACAGGCGATGCAGAGATCCGGATTGATCTTTGACTTCGGTCCCTTCGGCTTAAACCGAACGATACACGGGGACCGGAAAATGATCGCCTTCACGCCCGGCTCCTCGGAAACTCTCTTCACGGTTTCCACGGATTTCTCGTGATCCAGAGGATCCACGATTTCCACCGTTTCCAGCCCGATCGCCCGGAGCACCTTCTCAATGGAAACCGGCTTCACGCTCTTTCCCATCAGCGTCGATCCCGTTCCAGGATGCGGCTGATGCCCGGTCATCGCCGTCGTGGAATTATCTAGTACGACCAGCGTCATATTTGCCTGATTGAAGAACGCATTCACCGTTCCGGTAAGCCCCGCCGCGAAAAACGTCGAATCCCCGACAAAGGCGAACGCGTACGTATCAGGCTCGATTCTGGCTGCGCCCTGCGCGATGTTAATCCCCGCGCCCATGCAGAGACATGTATCCGTCATATCCAGAGGATGCGCGTTCCCCAGCGTATAGCATCCGATATCGCCGCAGTAGATGGTCTTCTTCCCCTTCATGGCCTCCTTCACAGCATAGAACGAAGCCCGGTGCGGGCATCCCGCACAGAGGACCGGCGGCCGGACCGGAAGAGCCGGCTTCGGATTTTCTGCGTTTTCCAAGTCTTCAGACGGATTCGAAGGAGCCTTTGTCCCAGCCTCGTATTTCTCCAAGAAGGAACGGAGATTTTCTTTCACAGAGTCCACAGTATTTTCGCCGGACGGTTTCACGTCTCCGGTCTGCTTCCCGCGAATCACAACCGGAAGATGATATTTCCCGGCGATCTGAATCAAAGCGCGCTCGATCACAGGATCCAGCTCTTCGACGCAGAGAACCTCGTCCAGTCCGCGTAGGAACTTCAGCGCAAGTTCCTCCGGGAACGGAAACGGCGTGGCGACACGGAGCAGATTCGGATGCGCCTCTTCCCCGAACAGATCCTGACAGGCGTCCATCACATACGCGTAATTGACCCCGTGCGTCGCGATCCCAAGACGTTTATGCGAAGGATTGAGCTTCGCTTCACAGGCGCTCTGATCCAGCGTGTCTTCTTTTATAAAGTTCCGGTCATAGTCCGAAAAAACAGCGGAAAGCTCCCGGTTTCTGGCCTCAATCGCCGCATGATTCCGTACGGAAAGACGGGGGAAAATCACCCAGCGGGACGCGTCCTTCACGAACCCTTCCGGATTCGTTCTTTTGTATTCGGACGGTTCTTTTACCGAAATCGACGCGTATCCGTGATCGATCCGGGTCGTCGGGCGAAGGAAGATTGGCGTATGATATTTCTCAGAAAGCTCGAACGCCTCCTGCACCATCTCGTACGCTTCCTGCACTGTGGAAGGATCAAACACCGGGACCTTCGAAAACATGCCGAACGTCCGGGTATCCTGCTCCGTCTGGCTGGAAATCGGACCTGGATCATCGGCCGTAACCACGACCATGCCGCCCTTCACGCCGACATATTCCAGACTCATCAAAGGATCCGACGCGACATTGAGCCCGACCTGCTTCATCGTTACAAGCGCGCGGGCTCCGGTATACGCCGCGCCGGCCGCGACCTCCATACCGGATTTTTCGTTCACCGACCATTCCACATAGACATTTCCGGGATTTCGTTTCGCGATCGTTTCCAGGATCTCCGTCGAAGGGGTTCCGGGATATCCGGCGCAGACATCCACGCCCGCAGCCAAAGCCCCCAGCGCAATTGCCTCGTTCCCCATTAAAAACTCTGTATGCATCATTCACTCCTGCTTATTTTTATAGAATCCGCCGTCCGGAAACCCGGGGCGCGCCGCCTTCCCGCCAGGCAGTAACCGTTCCCACCGGACAGAGGCCGCCTTCTTCCCGCCGTCCGGGCAAGGGCATTATATTTCAGTGTATCACTTTCTAAAGAATAAAAAAACTTTCCTTTGACCGAAAATCCTAGAACATCCCGAGCGACTTGAACAGAAACAGCCATAGAAACATCGTAAGACTAGCCAGCGCGGACGAAAAAATGACCGTGTTTCCCGCAAGCACGCTGTCGCAGCCCATAACCTCCGCCATGGTGTAGGACGAAACCGCCGCCGGAGCGGAAAAAACGCTGAGCAACGTGACAAAGGCCACACCTCGGAATCCGAGAAGCGCGGCAGCCGTCAGCAGAATGCCCGGAACCAGAAGAAGACGTCCCGAAACGCAGAAGATCAGCTCCTTCCGGATTCCCTTCAGGGAATCCAGCCGGAACGACGCCCCCAGAAGAAGGAGCGAAATCGGCGTAGCGCAGGCACCCAGATCACTGATGATATTTCCGGCGAAATCCGGAATCTTATACGGGATGAAATTCGCGATAAGCCCGGCGACCGCTCCGATGATCAGAGGATTTTTCAAAATTCCCAAACCGACCGTCCGGGCCATGGCATTCTGGTTTTCTTTCTTCCCGGCCGCCCCGAAATACTCCAGCGTAACGACCGCCAGCACGTTATACATTGGCACGACGATCGCGATGACAACCGCGGTCAGGCTGAGATCCCCTTTTCCGTAAATATTCATCGTGATCGGAATCCCCATGAGCACGACATTGCTCCGGTAAACCGCCTGAATAACAACGCCCCGTGTCTTTGGCCTGTCTTTAAGACTCGTGAATCCGCTCACGATCCATGTGATCAGCCAGGCCGCCAGAACGCCAAAGACCGCATACAGAACCACCTTCGGATCAAAGGCTTTCGACAGATCCTTTCCGTAGAGGTTCTCAAACATCAGCGGCGGAAACATCACGATGAAGACCATGCGGTTCAGCTTTTTCACCGATCCTTCGTCCAGAAGTCCTGACCGGCGCACAAGCATCCCGATGACTAAATATATAAAAATCGGAAGGACCGCTTTCAAGCAGATCAGAAAATTCGTCAGCACAGCTGCTCACCCTCCTGCTTTGCCGCTTCCTCTTCGGATTCCAGCATTCCCCGGATATCCCGGACGATGTTCTCCATCAGTCCGATTCTCTGAAACGGCGTCATGAGATAGAGCCCGTCCACATAGGGAAGAATATCCCGGCAGATTTTCCCGGTAAATTCCCGCGCGAGCTTTTCCCCTTCCGCCCGGTCCGCCCCATGATAGGTCTTTATCATATCCTCCGGAACGGAAATGCCGTTGATTTCCTCGTTCATGAACCGTCCGTTTTTCTCACTGATGACCGGAATCAGCCCTCCGAGAAGATAGGCACCGGACAAAGTCTTTCTGGCAAGTTTCAGATTCTCTTCCGCTTCCTTTGTCAGAACCGGCTGCGTCAGGAACCCTTCCGCGCCGTTTTCCATCTTCTGCGCCGCCCGGTCAAGCTCCGCCGAAAAATCCCGCGCGTTCACGTTCAGCGCGGCGAAGATTCCGAACGGATCCTCCGAAAAGACCTCTTCATTCAGAGAATGCACGTAGGAGATCATCCGCCGGGAGTTAAACTGGTACACCGACTTCACCTCGTCGCGCTCCGCCGTCGGAATCGGATCCCCGGTAATCACAAGGACATTCCGGATGTTCTCCGCATGCGCGCCCAGAAGAAGCGCCTTTGACGCGTTGACGTTCCGGTCTCTGCAGTTCATATGCGGAATCACATCGAGATCCAGATCCCGTTTCACCTTGCACGCAAGAAGCGTGGAGTCCATCCTCGCCTGCGCGACCGGACAGTCCGCGATGGTAAGCGTATCCACGCCGGCGTTCCGGAGGCGCTTCGCGCCGTCCATAAATTTCGTCACATCCGCGTTCCTAGGAGAATCAAGCTCGACCGCGATCACCTTATCCCCGGCCGAAAGCTTCCGGATCAGCCGGTTCGTCGAAGCGGCTCTTTCGGAAATCTTTCTCTCCGGGAAAACCTCCGCTTCCGGTCTTCCGGAAGGAATATCGTACGAATAGGGCAAAGCCGGAAGGGCCTTCAGAAGATCCGCCGTTTTCCGGATATATTCCGGCGTCGTTCCGCAGCAGCCTCCCAGGATCCGCACGCCAAGATCCGCGATTCCCCGCATCGCCTCCGCGAAATACGGCGCGTTTCCGTCAAAGAACGTCCGGAATCCCCGAACAACAGGATATCCGGCATTCGGCATCGCGGAAATCCGCGGCATCAGCTCTTTCGGAAGAGCCTCCAGGAGCTTCCGGATCTGCTTCGCGCTGGATACGCAGTTAAGACCTATGATATCCACCGCGCCGGACTGATACATACCGCGGAGCAGCGCGCGGTAATGCCTCCCCTTCGGCGAATATCCATCCGGAAGCACACCGAACGATACGATAATAAACGCGTCCTTACATTTTTCACGGATCGCCCGGACCGCCGGGAGGATTCCTTCCTCGGTCGACTCCGTTTCAAACAGGAAATTCGTGACACCTTCGTCCAGAAAGATCTCCGCCGCACGGATATACGCTTCCGCCTTCTGCTCCTCGGTGTCTCCCGGCGCAGGGCCGAAATCCCCGAACACATAGACAGGGCGCGCTGCCTGCGCGGCCGCTTTCTTTGCAATCCTGACGCCTGCACGAAGAACCTCGTCCTGTTTTTTTTCTCCGCCCATAAGCTCGGGATACGCGCCGAACGTATTCGTTTTAATCGCATCCGCTCCCGCTTCGATGTATTCCCGGTGAATGTCCTCCACAACTTCCGGCCGGTACAGATTCGCAAGCTCACACGCTTCTGTTTTTTCCTTTGTCTTCTGGCTGTAGTACGTTCCGAAACCGCCGTCAAAAATCAGCCGGTTCGACGCTAAATATTCTCTGATATCCATTGCCTATCCTAATTCCTGCTAGCTATGTTCTGATATATTCAAATGATCACTGCCCCGGCTTATCGCATCGGCCCGCTGCTCTGGCGCATTTCCCCGGCTTACTGCTCCGAAAATACCTTCTTCGCGACCTCCACGGATTCCCGGGCATCCGCCGAATAGTAATCCGCGCCTATCTTCTCTGCGTATTCCGGCGTCAGCACCGCACCGCCGACAAACACCTTCACGCCTGGAAGCTGCTCATGAACGAGGCGAATCGTCTCCTCCATCGCAGGAAGTGTCGTCGTCATCAAAGCGGACAGCCCGACCAGCGCCGCTCCGCTCTCTCTCGCGGCTTCCACAACCCGCTCCGGCGGAACATCTCTCCCGAGATCGATCATCCGGTATCCGTAATTTTCGAGAATCACCTTCACGATATTTTTCCCGATATCATGAATATCACCCTTCACCGTACAGATGACGATCGTTCCGTTCGAAGCGCCCCCGCTTCCGCCGGCCTGAATCCGCTCCTTGATCATATCGAACGCAGCCGTCGCCGCATTCGCCGAACTGATCAGCTGCGGAAGAAAGATGACCTGCTTCTCGTAAAGCTCTCCGACTTTGTCCAGCGCGGGAATCAGATACTCATTGATGACCTCTTCTTCCGTGTGATCCTCCAGAAGCTTCTCCGAGATCGACCGTGTTTCCTTCTTAAGCCCCTTAAGGACCGCCTCTTCCACCGTCATCTCTTTTCCTGCGCCCGCGTCCGGTTTTCCGCTGTCCGCTCTTGTTCCGGAGCCGCCCGCGCCGGAGCCTTCCGTTACGACCAAAGTCTCTTTCCGTTCGCTGAATCTCCGGATGTATTCCTCACAGTTCCGGTCCTCTCCGGACAGCACCTTAAACGACGCGACCGCATCCATAAGAGCAAGGGTATTCGGATTGATGATCGGGAAATCCAGCCCGCACTGCATCGCCTGAATCAGGAAGTTCTCCGTAATATGCCGCCTCGCCGGAAGTCCGAAGGAGATATTGCTTACGCCCAGGCAGGCATGGAGCCCCAGCTCCTCGTGCACGTACCGAAGCGCTTTCAAGGTCTCCCGCGCCTGGTTCTGCTGCGCCGAAACGGTCAGCGTCAGGCAGTCGATCAGGATGTCCTCTTTCGGAATGCCCGCTTCCGTCACGCGCTTCTTGATATACTCCGCTTTTTCAAGCCGGCCTTCCGCGTTTTCCGGAATTCCGTCCTCGTCCAGACAAAGCCCGACCGTTGCGGCTCCGTACTTTTTCAGCACCGGAAGAAACGCGTTCAGCCTCTCATCGTCCGCAGTCACGGAATTAACAAGCGGCCTTCCCGAATAAACCCGAAGCGCGGCCTCCACGACCTCCGCGTCCCCGGAATCAATCTGAAGCGGTAACGAAACAACGCCCTGCAGTGCCTTCACGACCTCCACCATCAAAGCCTTCTCATCTCCGCCCGGCACCCCGACATTTACATCCAGGATATCCGCACCGGCCTCTTCCTCATCCAGCGCGATCTTGCAGATAAAATCGTGATCATGCGAAAGAAGCGCCTGCTGGAACTTCTTCTTTCCGGTCGGATTGAGCCGTTCGCCGATCACCCGGACGCCTCCGAATTCGCAGATGTCCGTTGCCGAGCAGATTCCACGCCTGGCCGGTTTTCGGCCTTTGTTAATTTCTTCCGCCGGATTTTCTCCGAACGGAACGCGGAGAATCCCCGCGCGGTCCAGATTTTCCGAAAGACTCCGGATATATGACGGGTCGCTTCCGCAGCAGCCGCCTGCCGCAAGGAGCGGAAGGCCGGTATACTCCATCATCTGAAGCGCGAAATCCTCCGCGCCCAGCCTGTATTCTCCGGTTTCCGGATCCGGAAGCCCCGCATTCGGCTTGATGACAAGCGGAAGATTTGTCCATTCGCTGAGTTCTTTCGCAAGCGGAAGAATTTCCGAAGGTCCGAGCGAACAGTTGATTCCGACCGCGCTTACTCCGAGCCCTTCCATCGTCATGCCGAACGCGCCCAGCGTCGTTCCCGTGAATGTCCTCCCGGTGTCTTCAAAGGTCATCGTTACAATTACCGGAAGATCGGAGTTTTCCTTCGCGGCGAGCGCCGCCGCCTTCGCGTCAAGAAGATCCGTGAAGGTTTCGATGACAATGAGATCCGCGCCCGCGTCCCGTCCGCTGATGACCTGCTCCCGGTACGCGTCGTACGCTTCTTCAAAGGAAACCGTTCCCAAAGGCTCCAGAAGCTCGCCGATCGGTCCGATATCGAGCGCCACGGCGATTCTCTCACCGTATTTTCTTTGCCCTTCTTCCGCCGCTTCCCGCGCGGTCCGGACTGCGGACCGCACCGCTTCTTCAGTTCCGATTTCCTGTCCGCTGAGCTTCCTTGGATTTCCTCCGAACGTATTCGCGTAAATAATGCGGGATCCCGCGTCGATGTATTTCTGATGTACCGCCTTCACAACCTCCGGATGATGGAATCCGAATACCTCCGGATGCTCTCCCGGCTGAAGCCCCGCATTCTGCAGCATCGTTCCCATGCCGCCGTCCAGCATAATGATTTTTTTCGCCAAAGCTTTGCTCCTTCTCTATTCCCCGCAGACAACGCCGCTTTTTCGGAATCTGCAGCTTTCCCGAAGATTGCAGGACGCGCAGGATTTCCTTTTCTCCTTTAGCGGATGATCCGCGATCCCGATCACCGCTGTTACGGATTTCCGAGGCACCATGATATGATCCTCCGTCACGGTAAGCCCGATCCGCCTGGCTTCGATCAGCTCCGCGAAACGGTTCTGCGCCGCAATCGGAAGATCTCCATATCCCGGCGAAAACCTCGTCGTAAGATAAAGACCTTTCTCCTCAAACCGTTTCCGGAGCAGCGCTTCAAAACTGTCGCAGACCGCCTCAATCAGCGTACTCCCGGCGGAGTCCATGATCAGTGCGTACAAGGGCTCCCGCACCTCTTCCACATGGATCGCCCGGTCCACACCGGAGCCGATCGTCGCCCCCATAAGGAGAATCTTCGAACATCCGGAAAGATGCCGCTTGAGATCCTCCCCGGTCAAAAACGTAAGCGCATCCGGCCATTCCCCGTCTTCGCCGCACGAATACAGAGACGCGATCAGGCGGGGCGCCGCCGCCCGGTTCAGCCGACTGACCGCCTCTTCAATCTGTCCGTTAAGCTCCGGCCCGATTTTCTGCCCGCTGTATCCGATGTAGCGGAGAATTTCACTTCTGTCTTCCGCATCCAGCCGGACGCCGGCGATCTGTTTCTCTTCCCAAAGCACCCTTTCCGATGCCGCTTTGTTTTCCATCCGCCTCTCCCGTTTTCCCTGTGTTAAGAATTTTTCGCTAAATTCCGTGTCTATTATGCGGACAACTCATCCGCCATATTCCGATAATTTCAGTAGATTTTATATCATTATACGCTAAAGCTCGGTTTTCCGGTACTCTTTCTGATGGATCAGCGGTAAAAGCCGTATTTTACTTTGACCCTCTCCAGCCGCCGGAGAACCGGGCTTCCGAACAGGAACATGACCAGCGCCGCCCGGAAAGCGTGCCAGAGGTCATATGGAAGGCCGGTAATATAGTAGGTCCGGATGCGTTCCCAGAATTCTCCCCCCGTCTCCTGAGCGCCGGATGCGCCGATCATCGACGAGGTCGTCACCACTGTAGAAAGATTCATGATCCCTCCGTACAGAATCAGCACCGTGAAGAACGTAAATACCGCCAAAGTAACCGGGTCCGCCGGGAGTCTCTTTCGCTGAACCAGCACCCCCAGAATCAGCCCGAGAGCACCGAAGGCGTAGACTCTCCAGCCGAAGAAGGTCGGATCCTTCCCCGGAAAAAGAAGAAACAGAACATATCCAAGAAGCTCTGCCGCGAAAACCATCAGCACCGGCCCTAAGACAATCTGAAACGACGACGCGTGAATCCGGTTTCCTTCCGCCCATTTCCGCTCCGCGCTCATCTTCGCGGGGAGGACCGGATGAAAGGAAATGCCGGCGATAAATCCGAGCGCGCCCCAGGCGAACATCTGCCATGGCGTCCAGCTTCCCTGCCCCTGAAAGAAATTCACAATCAGCCGGCTGAGCGCTCCGACCAGGAAGCCGGTCTCCGGACCGAACGAAATTCCCGAAAGGATGACCATGGCTGTTCCGAACTGCACCGGAAGCGCCTGAAAAGAAATAAGATCTCCGATGACCGTAAGCGCGGAAAGCATCGCGGCCATCGCGACTTCACGGGCGCGCGGCCTTCTCCCTTCATATAAAAGGAAAAACGGAATCATGGTTTCCGACAGAACAAGGAGGCTGGCAAGAAGGTACCACCGTTCGGACAGAAAAAACACCCAGAAAAGAACCGTCCCCGGGATTCCGGCATATAAAATCAAAACCGCAGCCGCAAGGCTCCGCTGCTTTTTTCTTCTCATCGCTCACGGCCCCCGCTTTCCAGAGGATTCTTTTCCCGAACATCCATGCCTTCCGGGACGCCTGCATCCCCGGCATCCCGCTCGTCTTCCGCGTTTCCGGCGCTTTCAGCGTTTCGGACAACCTGCTCCGCTGTCACGCCCTCTAAAGGAAGCCCTCCGGACATTCTGGCCGCCGCAGTCGTATAGAAACGATTCCGCCGGAAGAATGCATCCGGCGGCGCAGGCTCCGTGAGGCGCCCGTCAAAAAGCATCGAAACACTGTCCGCATACAACGCCGCGAATTCCAGATCATGCGTGACCAGAAGAATCGTCTTCCCGCTGTCCGAAAATGCTCGGAGAATTTTTCCGAATCTCCGCTTTTCGTACGGATCCAGTCCCTTTGTCGGCTCATCCAGAAGAAGAACCCTTGAATCAAGAAGAAGCAGTTTCCCGAACGCGAGGCGTTCCTGCTCTCCTCCGGACAAGTCATACGGATGCACCTCTTCCTTCCCGGAAATCCCCAGCTTTTCAAACAGAGCTTCTCTTTCCCGCCTGCGGCTCAGATCCTCTTCCGGACTCTTCGCCTCGGGCTGCATTTCGATAAACTCCTCTTCCGCTGTAATCCCGTGAAACAGCGCTTTCGGATCCTGCGGAAGAAGCGCCATCCCGCCCTTTCCGCGGATCAGCTCCCCGGCCGACCGGATTTTTTTCCCGAACGCCCGGTACGTCCCGTGCTCCGGCTTCAGAACACCGGCAATGATCCGAAGAAACGTACTTTTTCCGCTGCCGTTCCCTCCGGCAATTGCGGCTATGGTCCCTTCCTGCAAAGCGAAAGAGGCTCCTTTCAGAATATCCGGACTTTCTCCCGCATACCGAAAATAGATGTTTTCCAGAGCAAGAATGGGATCTGCCGGTTTTCCTTTCTTCTTCCCGTTCTTCTTCCGGTCCGCTTTTTCCAGCCCGGGCCGTTCGTAAGGCAAAGGATCTTTCGTTTTCTCCGCGCTGTCCGCATTCCCGAAGCGCGCGTCCGCATATTCATTAAGAAACGCCCGGCCTTCTCCCACCGTCATCGGCACAGAACCAAAATCTCCTTCGTCCGGCAAAGCGTTTTCTCTATTCGAAGGTCCGTTCGCAGACCTGCCCAGCCCGCTACCCGCCGGCTCCGGACTCGGCTCCGATATTGCTTCCAGGTTCTTCAGCCCTGCCCAGATTCTGGGCGGAACCGGAACATCCAGATCCTCAAGCTGACACAAACCGGCCAGCTCCCGCGGCGTACCTTCTCCGACAATCCGGCCTCTGTCCATCCGGATCACACGGTCCGCCGCCGCAAACGCTCTTTCCAGCCGATGTTCGGACAAGATCACGGTCGTTCCAAGTTCCTGATGAATCCGTGAAACCGCGTCCAGAAGGCGGCCCGCCGCCACCGGATCCAGCTGCCCGGTCGGTTCATCCAGAAGAAGCACCTCCGGATCCATTGCGATAACCGACGCGAGATTCAGAAGCTGCATCTCTCCGCCCGAAAGCGACGCCGTGTCCTTTTCAAAAATGTCCGAAATTCCGAAAAAGCTTACCGTCTCCGCAATCCGCCGCTCCATCTCCTCCCGGGGAAGACCCAGATTTTCCAGCCCGAACGCGAGCTCATGCCAGACCTTATTGGTGACGATCTGATCCTCCGGACTTTGGAAGACAAAGCCAATCGCCGAAGCCGCTTCGCGGCCGTCCATCCGCACGATTTCTTTACCCCTGAACAGAACGGTTCCGTCCGTTTTTCCATACGGAACCAGCGATTTTTTCATCTGGCGGAGAAGCGTTGTTTTTCCGCATCCGGAAGGACCGGTCAGAAGCACCATTTCCCCCTGCGATACCGAAAGGTCAATCTCATCCAGCGCCTTTTCCTCCGTCCCCGGATACATAAAAGAGAACCGTCGAAATTCTATGATTTTTTCCACAGTCTTTCCTCCCTCCGGGATGCGAGAATCGGAAGAACCGAAAGCGCGAGGTACGATGCCATCATGAAAACAAGCCCGCGGCTGATTCCCGCCATTTTGAAATACGGATAAAACCGCGCCCTGCAATGCGGCGTAACGACAAACAAAAGAGAAAGGACGCCGAACAGAATCAACAGTGCGAGAAAAACCCCGTCTTTCACGCCGAAACGGTACCGCGCGTACGACGTCTTATGGGGAAGTCCGTATCCCCGGGCTTCCATGGAATCTCCCTGATCGATCGCTTTTTCCAGCGACCAGCTGACCACCGTGGAAAGCTCCTTGGAGCGCTGGCGGATCCGCCCGAGTCTTCCCGTTCCTTCCTGTCCCATTGCCATTTCTGCCGCGTGAACCTCCCCGTACCGCTTCCGAAGCACCGGGATATAATGAAGGATCATGGAAATCGTAAGCCCCAGCTTCGGCGCCCAGCGGCCGAACAGAAAGATCATCTTTTCGTCCGTCATCACTTTCTGAAAGGACAGAAACCATATCAGCACCGATTCGATATCCAGGCCCATTAGCAGGCCGCGGATAAACGCTTCTTTTGTAATGCGGTTCCCGTTCATGAAAAACAGAATCGTTTCTCCGTGATGGGATGTCAGCATATTCATAAGTCCGAAGAAAGCGAGGAGCGGAATCCCCCATAAGAGGGCTTTCCGAAGCGTCTTTGTCCCTGCAGTCCTTGCTGCGTAAACGCCGGCCAGAATCAATGCCTCGGATAGGATGGCAGGATGAAGCGTAAACATCGGACAAAGAACGGCAAACATATAGAAAAGAAAGCATCCTGCCGGATGGACGCCGGCAAAGTCATTCTTACGATACATAAAACCAGACAATCCGATCTCCGTCTTTCAGCGTGTATCCGGCGCAGCCGATGTTCGGCACAACCCCGTTCACCGAATACATCCAGCCGCTGTACGCGGACGCGTCCTTTTCCGCCAGATAGTCGATTTCATACACATACATTCCGTAGGCGGTTCCCCGGGCTCCGAATTCGATGTTTCTGGCCTGCGCCGCCTGCACCAGCGCGTCGTACACTGTCTGCCCCTGCTTCATCGTAAGAGAAACATTCAAAATTTCGCTTCCATGCGCGGAAACCCGGTCCCGGTCCTCCTGGTTCCGGAGTTTCGAGATGTTACTTCCGGCAACATTCTTACATTGGATTTCCAGCGCCACATGAATCTCTGAACGGGATGAGGAGGAAGAGACCGCGCTCTGGGAAGAAGAATTTCCGGAGCCGCTGTTCCAGGAAGACGAGCTTTCGGACGAGCTTCCGCTTTTCGACGCATTTTTCTCAGAAGAAGCCTTCGAATTGCTGTTTTCCGTACCCGCATCCTTCCCGGAATCGGATTTCTCCTGCTTGCCCGCCTTATCTTCCGAAGCCGCCTTCGATGATTTTTTTTCTCCACTGCTTCCCGAATCCTTGCCCGATGCGGAATTCTTCGAAGAAGCGCCGGAAGCCGACGTATTTCCGGTCTGATCCACCACTGTCGTTTTATTCCGGCTTCCCTGATCCGCGGGCTGAATCCTTAGCTGTGAAAGAATCCCCGCCGTAATCAGCACCAGAACAAGGAGAACCGCAATATACCGAAACGCCCGCTTATGCGTCAGAGACCAGCCAGCCCGTTTGATTCTCTTACGGAATCCTTCCCGCTCTTTCTTTTCCTGTTTTTCTTCCTGTTTCTTCATGAATTTCCTTCTTTAATATATAAACTAACTATTCAGTATACCCAGAACCCGGCACAAGGTCAAAATTTTCCAGCCCGCCCTTCTTTGACAATTCGTGGTAGAATAGAAAACGAAATAAAAGGGAAGAATCGGAAGAAGGAGTGTCCGAATGGAAAAAAAGCAAATTCAGAATCATATGCCGATGGTCTGGCACGAGGTAATCGAAAGCGAAAATGAAGAACCTGCCGCGAAAGCGCAGCTCTCTGACCGTGCAACTCTCGTCGGACGAATCGGACTATTGTTTCTGAAATCCGGAACCGGCGCATGGCGCGTCCGGGAAGCGATGAATAACTGCGCGGCCGCGCTTGGACTTGCTTGCCACGTCGACATCGGTCTTGTCACCATTTCCATGACCGTCGAGGAGGGCACCGAAGCCTCTACCCGCATTCTTTCGCTCCCATCGAGCGGCATAAATACCAGGCTCCTTTGGCGGCTTCATCAATTCGTCGAT
>JAQXNW010000026.1 GCA_029098205.1 Eubacteriales bacterium
CTCGATATCCGTCTCTTTAAGATAGCCAAGCAGATTTCTTCTCTTACCAACCATCTTAAGAAGTCCTCTTCTGGAATGATGATCCTTATGATGAGATGCCAGATGCTCGTTCAGTTCATTGATTCTCTCTGTAAGAATAGCAATCTGAACCTCCGGAGAACCTGTATCTCCCTCTTTCGTCTGATACTCTTTAATAATTTCGGCTTTCTTCTCTTTTGTAATCATAGTAAACTCTCCTAACATTTCATCTACATTCGCCCGTACCTGGAACAGCGCAGGAGACGCGCACGTCTACGAACGGGTATGAAACTTAAAAACAATTTATTCTAACATGGATTCAAGCGCCTTACAAGACGAAAAGCGTCTATTTTTCAACTTTCTCTTTTAACAAAGCTTCATGAAATTCCTGTGCTTCCTTGCAGTCGCGGATAATCTGATCGGCTAAATCTTCCACACTGTCAAATTTCACTTCATCCCGCTGCTTTTTCAGAAATTCTACAATAATCCTTTTCCCGTAAAGTTCACGGTTAAAGTTGAAAATATGTGTCTCAACGTTCTTGTTATATTCGCCAATCGTCGGTTTCACACCGACATTCGTTACACTGGGGTACCGGACGCCGTTATACACGCAGTAGGTCGCATAGACCCCGTTCGGCGGCGTAACCATAGATTCATCAATCACAAGATTCGATGTCGGATAGCCGATTTTACGGCCGATGCGGTTTCCGACAACAACTTCTCCTGCGATTTCATAATATCTTCCCATATACATTTTGCAGTGATCCACCTGGCCGGACGCGACCAGCGTACGGATCAGCGTGGAGCTTACGACATTTCCATGTATGATATACGGCGGCATCTCATGAACCGTAAATCCGAACTCTTCCCCCTGTTTTTTAAGAAGCGCAGGGTCTCCGCCCGCGCGGTAGCCATAGGAAAAGTTAAAGCCGCAGAATAAGGATTTCGCCTTCATTTTATCGACCAGAAGATTCTTCACGAAATCATCCGGCGAAAGTTTCATGATTTCTTCCGTAAAAGGAACTTCCACCATGATTTCCACGCCCAGCGATTCCATAATCTTCTCTTTCTCCGAGCGATAGAGAATATTCTTGACAGCCGGCTTATATTTCAGCAGATTTCTTGGATGTGTGGAAAATGTAAAAACAACCGGAATCAGTCCATTTTCATTCGCATATTTCACATTTTCTGAAATCAGTTTCTGATGACCAAGATGAACTCCGTCGAAATTACCGAGAGCAACCGAAGTCGCTTCTGAAATTTCTGCTTCCTCCAATGTGTGATAAATGACCATTTTCTCCCCTTTTGAAATGCCGCGGTTTATTTTTCCGCGGCTTCAGCGAAAGCCTCTTTGTCTTGAAATACTTTTGCCGGATGAAGAACTCCGTCTTTAATTTCTCCGATCCCAAGAAATATTTTTTCGAAAAATACCGCGTAGCTTCTGGAATATTTTTCAGGAACAGGAATCGGCAGCGCTCTGCCTTGAAACTCCGGCGCTCTCTCTTCCATCTCCGGAGAAAAATTCAGCACCTTCCCGTTTAAGAAACTTTCCGCGCTGCCTTCGTCAAGGCGTGCCCGCCCCAGATGCGTCAGCACATCTTCCGGATGAAAAAGAACCGCATTTCGTTCCTCTTCATTCATTTCCTTTATTTCTGAAAGCGTCCGGGCATCGGAGATCCGAAATATCCCGCTCCTCGTACGGACTAGAGAAGACATGGCCGCGCCCGTCCCAAGGTTTTTCCCTGCTTCCTCGCAGACTGTACGGACATACGTCCCGCGGCTGGAAACCATACGGAATTTTATCCGGCTGGCCAGCCCCTTTCCAAGATCCGTTTCCAGAATTTCAATCTCCCGGATTTGCACCGTCCGCGCTTTCCTCTCGACCTCTTTCCCCTCTCTGGCATATTCATATAGCTTCCGGCCATTCACTTTCACAGCAGAGTACATAGGAGGGTACTGGGAAATCACGCCGACCTGCGCCTGAAGCGCACTGCGCACCGCATCTTCCCCGATTTGATTCACAAGATCCGCCGGACATTCCGTTAAAGGCTTTCCCCAAATATCACCTGTATCATATGTTCTTCCGAGCACCATTTCGGCGATGTACTCTTTCTGATCCGCGTCCAGATATTCAATGACACGCGTCGCTTTTCCAAGGCAGACAGGGAGAACACCGGTTGCCATCGGATCCAGCGTCCCTGTATGGCCGATTTTCTTCTGACCAATAATCCTTCGAAGGCAGGACACAACATCGTGCGAGGTCATTCCTTCTTCTTTTCTTATATTAAGAATTCCATCCAATCGATTCTCCCGCCTTTTCCATTTCCTCAAAAGCCTTTGAAAAATGCCGGACCGCAGCCTCGCGGACCAGCGGATACGCCTCTTTCATAGAGTGCTCGATCGTACAGCCCGCCGCCTTATCGTGGCCTCCTCCTCCGAAAAGTTCCGCGAAAACGCGGACGTTTGCTTCGTTTTTCGCACGGAACGATCCGTAGGTTTTACCATTCTCTTCTTTCAGCAGAACAGCAACTTCCACGCCTTTGATGCTTCGAAGCTCCGCTACGATTCCTTCTCCGTCATTCGGCACCGCTCCAGTTTTCTCGTACATTTCTTCCGTCAGGCAGCTCATGACGATTCTGCCATCCAGCAGAAATTCCATCCGCGAAACCGCCTCAGACTGGAGACGAAGCTTTTCCGGTTTCACACACTCATAAAGCGCATTGCTGACCGCATTCGGCCGGATGCCGAAGTCGCAGAGCCTGGCGCAGGAAAGGAAGGTTTCTTTCGTCGTATTGTTATACTGAAAATTACCGGTATCACTGGAAATCGCGGCGAAAAGAGCTTCTGCACTGCCTCTTTCCGGCGTGATTCCCATCACGTCAAAAAGCTTCAGAACAAGCTCTCCGGCCGCGCCGGCAGAAGGATCAATATAGTTGTATTCCCAGTCGGTATCTTTGATTTCGTGGTGGTCCACCGCGATCCTGATTTTCCCGCTGAGGAATTTATCCGCGACCCGGGGGAAGCGCGTTGTTTCGCTCGCATCCACAGCCAGGCAGACATCCGGTTTTTCAATAACCGAAGGATCGTCGGTTGTAAGATCCCCTAACAAAAACCGGAGGTTGTCTGCTGTTTCCGAGTCATTAAAAAGGACCCAGCTTTTTTTCCCAAGACGGCGAAATTCCCGAACCAGCGCACAGCTGGAGCCAACCGCATCCGCGTCCATATTTAAATGTGTAAAAACAAGAATGGATTCCGCTTCGGAAAGCACCTTCCCGATTTCTTCCATGCGGCTGTTTTTCATTCGCCTTCTCTCCTTTTCAATCTGAATCTCCCTGAATTTTTAAAATCATTGTATAGCCGCCCCGGTTAAAGTCCGAGCCCGCGGATCACTGCGTCGATATGCTCCCCATACTCCATCGAGCGGTCAATCTTAAAAATCAGTTCCGGTGTCCTCCTGATGTGCATTTTCTTTCCGATTTCCTTTCGGATCCTGCCGGAAGCACTCTCAAGTCCTTCGACAGCATCCTCCTCTTTCTTTTTCTTTACATCCGGATCCTTGGATGTGTCCAGCACATCCAGATATACCGTCGCGTAGCTTCCGTCTTTCGTTACTTCCACGTCGGTAATACTGATCATCGAATCGAGCCTCGGATCCTTCAGATCCTTCAGCATCATTTCACTGATTAATTTCCGAATTTCCTCAGCAAGGCGTCCCTGTCTGTAATTCGCCATTCAATTTCCTCATTTCTGCTGTTCGTGCTTTTCCAGACCCTGCGTTGTCGAAAAGAGCGGGTGCACATAGCGGAACCGTTTCTTTGTTACGTTTCCATACTCAATGGCATGAAGCGGACAACGGTTGACGCATCCTGCGCATTTCTCGCATTTCTCTTTTACCCAGACCGGTTTTCCATCACGCAGCTCAATCGCGTGATCCGGACAGTTTTCTGCACATACGCCGCATCCGATGCATTTTTCGGTGACCCGGAATTTGTTCGTGCCGCGCATTCTGTCATAGAGAGGATGCATGACCGAAGAGAGCAGGCGGCCGGAAAAAGAAGACTGGTACGGCATCCGATGATGATATTCAATCGAATCCAGAATATCCTTCATCCGGTCCTTCGAATGCTTGAGAATCATCAGCGCTTCTTCCCGAATCGGCGTTTTCAGATAAAAGATGCAGTTATCCGGCATCACAAGATCATAAAACGCACGGACTCGTCCTCCGTTTCTGCAGTACTCTTTTTCAAACAGGCGGTCCGCACCGGCGCATCCGCCGCCGCACGTCATTACCACGACCGTTTCCAGGCTGCCCGAAATTTTCACACTTTCCGTAAAAACACGGACGCACTCCGGCATTCCGGAGAAATAGACCGGAAAGACAAAGAAAATACGTTCATCTTCCGGAATCTCATATTGAAACCGTTTCTTTTCGAGAGCCTCCGGAATATAGACGAGCTCTCCTCCGAACCGTTTTTCTATTTCCTTTGCCGCAGCATAGGAATTTCCCGTTCCGCTGAACCAGAAAATCATCCGTATCGCTCCGATCTCCCGGCGGTGCCGGGCCATTCATATCAAAATACCAAGTCGCTTACAGAGCGGAATCCTTCTCGACTTCCACCATATGGAAGCATTCGATCACATCTTCGACCTTGATATCGTTATAGTCTTCGATGCCGATTCCGCATTCAAAATTCTGAAGAACTTCCTTCGCATCGTCCTTAAACCGCTTCAGCGAAGAAATCTTTCCTTCGTGGATAACGATGCCGTTTCGAACCAGGCGGATTTCCGCGTTCCGAACCATCTTTCCGCTCGTTACATAGGCTCCGGCAACAACACCGACTCCAGGAACCTTGAAGGTATCCCGAACTTCTGCCTGACCCAGAACTTCTTCTTTCACATCCGGCTCCAGCATACCCTTCATAGCGGCTTCCACATCGTTGATCGCATCATAGATGACTCTGTAAAGACGGATTTCAACACCGTCCCGATCCGCCTGCGCGCTTACCGCAGCGCTTGGACGGACATTAAATCCGATGATAACCGCATTGGAAGTCTCCGCGAGCATAACATCCGATTCGTTCACGGTCCCGACGCCGGAATGGATGATATTGACCTTAACCTGGTCGTTGTTCAGTTTCTCAAGAGAAGAAATGATGGCGCCCACAGAACCCTGGACATCAGCCTT
>JAQXNW010000027.1 GCA_029098205.1 Eubacteriales bacterium
TGGCTGGGATACACACGGACTCCCGGTAGAAATTCAGGTCGAGAAGGATCTCGGCATGAACGGAAAACAGGACATCGAAAAATACGGAATTAAAGAATTCAACCAGAAATGCCGCGAGTCCGTTTTCAAGTTCACCGGAATGTGGCGTGATATGAGTGAGCGGATGGCATATCTGGCGGATATGGATCATCCGTATATCACACTGGATAATAATTATATCGAGTCGGTCTGGTGGATCATCAAGCAGTTTTATGACGCGGGAATGATTTACGAAGGCCACAAGGTGCAGGCATACTGTCCGCGCTGCGGAACCGGTCTTGCATCTCATGAAGTCGCCCAAGGGTATAAGTCGGTGAAAGTGAATGCTTTGACCGTCAAGTTCAAGGTATTCGGCAAACCGAACGAATATTTCCTGGCATGGACAACGACGCCGTGGACTTTGGCCGCGAACGTGGCTTTGACCGTGGGACCGGATATTACGTATGTGAAGGCGAGAATGCTGGAAGGCGACGAGAAGGGAAATATGTTCTATGTTGCGAAAAATCTGGCGGATAAGGTTCTCGGCGAAGGAAAATACAAGGTTCTTCTTGAAGTGCAGGGCCGTGACTTGGAGCACTTAAAATATGAGAAGCTGATGCCTTGGACGGATGTTCCGGAAGATCAGGCGTTTTTCGTAACGTGCATGGATTATGTCAGTACGGAAGATGGTACAGGGATCGTTCATACGGCGCCCGCATTTGGCGAAGACGACTATAACTGCGGACTGAAATACGGACTTCCGGTTTATAAGCCGGTCGATGAGAAGGGGCAGTATACAACGACGCCGTGGAAGGGTCATTTCATCATGGAAGAAGGACTCGACGTCGAAATTATCAAATGGCTTTCAAAAGAAGGAAAACTCTTCGCGAAGCAGAAAATTGAGCATGATTACCCGCACTGCTGGCGCTGTGGCACGCCTCTTATCTACTACGCGCGTCCGGGCTGGTATATCCGGATGAGCGATCTTAGAGACGAGCTGGTAGCGAACAATAATACGGTAAACTGGTTCCCTCCGTTTGTCGGAAAAGGCCGCTTCGGAAACTGGCTGGCGGATGTCCGTGACTGGAATATTTCAAGATCCCGTTACTGGGGAACGCCGATTCCGATCTGGAAGTGCGAATGCGGGCATCTGGAATCCTGCGGAAGCCGCGCTGAGCTTGCGGAGAAAGCCATTGAAGATGTCGATCCGAATACAGTGGAACTCCATCGTCCGTATGTCGATGACATTCATTTCTGCTGCCCGAAATGCGGCGGGACGATGTCGCGGATTCCGGAGGTTATGGACTGCTGGTTCGATTCCGGTTCCATGCCATATGCGCAGTGGCATTATCCGTTTGAACATAAGGACGACTTCGACCAGCTGTTCCCGGCGGACTTTATCTGTGAGGGAATCGACCAGACCAGAGGATGGTTCTATTCGCTGATGGCCATTTCCACTTTCCTTCGGCATCAGGCGCCGTATAAGAACGTGCTGGTCAGCGACCTCATTCTGGATAAGAACGGGAAGAAAATGTCCAAGTCGAAGGGAAATACGGTTTCTCCGTTCGAAATGCTGGATAAATACGGCGCAGACGCGACACGCTGGTACCTGATGAGCGTGTCTCCGGCCTGGACTCCGACAAAGTTTGACGAGGAAGGTCTGAAAGACTGCTACAGCAAATTCTTCGGAACGCTTCGGAACGTATATAAATTCTTTGTTCTTTATGCGAATATGGATCATCTGGATGGGAAAACCATCGAAAATTTCGAGGTTTCCGAAGTTCCGGAACTGGACCGCTGGATTCTGTCCCGTTACAACCGTCTTGTCCGTGATGTGACGGATTACATGGATCATTACGATCATATGAAGACGGTCCGCGCGATTCAGGATTTTGTGCAGGATGACCTTTCAAACTGGTACATCCGCCGTGCCCGCCGCCGTTTCTACGGAGACATGACGGATGATAAGAAGAGCGTTTACAAGACGAGTTACGAGGTTCTTCTCGGACTCGTTCGGATGATGGCACCGATCGCTCCGTTTATTACGGATGAAATGTATAAGAAGCTGACCGGCGATTCTTCTTTGACCGTTCATACAGCGTATTTCCCGGAGTGCGATCCTTCGAAGATTGACGAGAATGAGGAAGAGCGCATGGAGCTTGTAAAGACCATCGTCAGCCTCGGCCGCGGAATTCGTGAAAGTGAGAACATTAAAGTACGTCAGCCGCTTCAGGAAGTTCTAGTCGACGGGAAATACAGAGACCGAATTCAGGATCTGACGCCGCTGATTCAGGAGGAGCTGAACGTAAAGGATGTCATTTTCGCAGAAGATATTTCGAAGTTTATGAATCTCTCTCTTCTTCCGAACTTCCGTGCTGCGGGTCCGGTATTAGGAAAGAAGATCGGCGCTTTCAAGAAAACTCTTTCGGAGCTTGATGCGGATTCGTTCGAGAAGGAAATGTCGAAGAACGGGAAGGTTGTTCTTTCCCTGAATGGAGAGGATACAGAGATTACGAAAGATCTTGTGGATATCCGGATTCATGCGAAGGAAGGATTCGCGGTTTCGATGGAAAACGGAGTTTTCGCGATTCTTGATACAGAAATCACCCCGGCTCTTGCGGAAGAAGGAATTGTTCGGGAAGTGATTTCCAAGGTGCAGCAGCTCCGCAAGAAGTATGATTTCGAAATGCTCGACCATATCAAAATCCACATTTCTGCGGATGATGCCGTCAAGAGCGCGGTTGAAAAATTTGATGACACAATTCGAAAGGAAACTCTTGCGGATTGGATCTCCTTCGCGGACGATATGAATCCGATAGACCTTGAAGAACTGGAAAATGTGGACATCAACGGTCATAAAACGGGCCTTGATGTTGTGAAGATCGGCTGATCATCCGTAAGGGAAGCAGCATGAAGACAGATTTAAGAAATCTTACTCTGGATGAAATGAAAGCGTGGGTTCTTTCAAAGGACCAGCCGAAATTCCGGGGGGAACAGCTTTTTGAGTGGGTATCAAAGGGAACGCGGGACTTTCGGGAGATGAGAAATCTCCCGGAATCCTTCCGGAATGTCCTTATGGATACGTCCTCCCTTGATTCGCTTACGCTTCTTCGTTCGCAGCAGTCGAAAATGGACGGAACCCAGAAATTCCTTTTTGCAGTGGAAGGCGGCGATGCAGTCGAAACGGTATTCATGCGTTACCGGTACGGGAACAGTCTCTGCATTTCTTCACAGGCAGGATGCCGGATGGGCTGCGCGTTCTGCGCTTCAGGAATGAAAGGACTTTCCAGAAATCTGACAGCGGGCGAATTGTTTTCGCAGGTTATCGATGCAGAGAAAGAAACCGGAATGACCGTCAGCCATATTGTTCTCATGGGGACGGGAGAGCCTTTTGACAATTACGAAGAGGTTTCGAAGTTTCTCCGGATTATCCGGGATCCGGCGGGTCGGGGCATGAGTTCCCGGAACATCACCGTATCTACATGCGGACTTATCCCGTGCATCCAGCGTTTTTCGGAAGATTTTCCGGAAGTGAATCTCGCGATTTCTCTGCATGCTCCGAATCAGGAAATCCGGAGCCGGATCATGCCGGTTTCGAAAAAATATTCATTCGGAAAACTGCTTGGCGCCTGCCGGAGATATACGGAGGCGACGCACCGGAGAGTTACTTTTGAGTATGCGCTGATTAAAGATGTGAATGACCGGGACCGT
>JAQXNW010000028.1 GCA_029098205.1 Eubacteriales bacterium
ATGCCGACAATCACGCCGATTTTTCCGCCATTATGAAGATATCCTGTGTAAATGGTTCCCTCTGTCTCCAGTCTTTCAAAGCGGCGGATGCTCAGTTTCTCTCCGATCTTCGCCGTCTTCTGGATCAAAGTATCATTTACAGTTCCATCTTCTGTCGGAAGCTTCATGAAGGAATCCAGATCCTTCACATCTGTTGAAACAGCCTTCGCAGCAAGCATCTCTACAAAATCAACGAATTCCTGATTCTTCGCAACGAAATCCGTCTCCGAGTTTACTTCTACAACGGCTGCTTTCGAATGATCCTCGCTAAACGCAACACGAACAAGCCCTTCCGCAGCGATTCTGTCCGCCTTCTTGACTGCCTTGGAGATTCCTTTCTCTCTCAGGTAATCGATCGCGTTATCAATGCTGCCTTCCGTTGCTTCAAGAGCTTTCTTGCAGTCCATCATTCCCGCGCCGGTCTTCTCTCTCAGCTCTTTTACCAGCGCTGCACTAATTTTAGCCATATCTATTCCTCCTGCATCCCGTCAGTCTGTGATATCTTCTATCTTAAAATTATTCCGCGTCCGCTTCCGCGATCTCTTCGATGCTCTTCGGCTCTTCGGCCGCTGCTTCCGCCTGCGCATCATCCGCTTCGTCAAAGCTTTCGCCCTGCTTTCCTTCAATAACCGCATCCGCCATCTTAGAAGCAATCAGTTTTACCGCACGGATCGCATCGTCATTCGCCGGGATTACATAATCCACATCGTCCGGATCACAGTTTGTATCAACCATTCCGATTACCGGAATTCCAAGAATCTTCGCCTCGTGAATCGCGATCTTCTCTTTCTTCGGATCCACAATGAACATTGCCGCCGGCATTCCCTTCATATCGCGGATTCCGCCGAGGTTCTTCTGCAGTTTGTCATGCTCTGTTCTGAGCTTCGTAACTTCTTTCTTGGAGAGCTTCTCAAAGATTCCGTCTTCTTCCATCTTCTCGATCTCATTCAGTCTCTTGATTCTCTCTCCGATTGTACGGTGATTCGTCAGCATGCCGCCGAGCCATCTCTCGCTGACATAGAACTCGCCGCAGCGCTTCGCCTCATCCTCAATCGCATGCTGCGCCTGCTTCTTCGTTCCAACGAACAGAATCGGCTTATCCTGCTCAGCAACACTCTTCAGGAATGCATATGCCTCATCAATCTTTCCGACGGTTTTCTGAAGATCGATAATATAGATTCCGTTTCTTTCGGTAAAGATGTACTTCGCCATCTTAGGGTTCCATCTTCTTGTCTGATGACCAAAATGTACACCGGCTTCCAAAAGCTGTTTCATCGATACGACTGCCATAATTAATTCCTCCTGGTTCTTCTTCCATCCGTACCTGCAAGCGCGAGTCAACCGAAAAAAACGGCACCATCTTACGCCAGCACGGATGTGCAATATAAAAAAATTCAAAATGAACAGAAATATTATATAGGAAACGATCTGCATACGCAAGTTTTTTCGCTTCCTATAATTAAAAAACGTCCGGGAAATTTATCCCGAACGGAAAAAGCGAATACTTGTATCAAAGACTTACTGAACCGTCTCGCTGTCCGTACCCGTTTCCGAAGCGTCTCTCGCCTCCGCCGCTTCAAAGGGGCTCTGAGCCTCTGCCGGATCTTCCTGAGCGGCTTCCGCAGTATCCTCCGCGCCTTCACAGGAAGCATCCTCTGCATCTTCACTGCCGCCTTCATCTGCAGCCTTATATGTAATAAGATTTTCTTCAATTTCTTCCGACGCGATCGATACTTTTCTCTCTGATGTCGCCTTCCCCGGCTCCAAAAGATCCGGAGCGCCGTCAATCAAGTCTCTTGCCCTCTTCGCCGCGAGAATGCATAGCGTGTATTTGCTGTCCACCTTTCTCCGCAAGTCATCGATGGATGGATAAATCATCATACCTGTTATTCCCCCTCATACTCTGCCATAAGACGTCCCATTCTGCTCTCCGAAACTCTCATGTGCTCCGAAATAAAGATGGATTCTGTCTTTTTCACGGCTTCCTCTAAGACATCATTGATGATCAGATAATCATACGCCGGAATGTGCGACAGTTCCGAAACTGCTTTCGAAAGCCGGAGCCGGATCACATCCTCTGCGTCTGTATTCCGCCCGGTCAACCTGTCCCGAAGAACAGACAAAGAAGGAGGCGCAACGAAAATCAGTATTCCCTCCGGGAATGCTTTTTTTACATTAAGCGCTCCCTGAATATCGATCTCCAGAATGACATCTCTGCCGTTTTCAATGTTTTCCATGACATAGGACCTGGGCGTCCCGTAATAATTTCCATACACTTCCGCGTATTCCAGAAGACCGCCTTCCTGGATCTTCTTACAGAAATCTTCCTTAGTGACAAAGAAATACTGCTTCCCGTCCTCTTCGCCCGGTCTCGGACCCCTCGTCGTCATAGAAATCGAAAGAACGGCGCGATTCGGTCCCAGATCTTCCCTCACTCGGCTGACAATCGTTCCCTTACCGGCTCCGGAAGGTCCGGAAATCACGAAAAGTTTCCCCTTCGTTCTGTCCTCATCCATTCTCATTCCTCCTACTAGGCAGAATATTATTATACCAATTTATCGGGAATAATACAAGTCTCATTCAATGTTCTGCACTTGTTCCCTTATTTTTTCAACCTCCGCCTTCACTTTCAGCATAAGACGTGTGATCGTGAGATCATTCGCCTTCGAACCGATCGTATTCGCTTCCCGGTTCATTTCCTGAACAAGAAAATCAAGCCGTTTCCCCTTCGGATTTTCCTCATCTTCAAGAATCTCCGAGAGCTGATCCAGATGACTCCGAAGCCGGGTAATTTCTTCCGTAATGCTGCATTTATCCGCAAAAACCGCTGTTTCTACAGCCAGCCTGTCTTCAGGGATCTCCGCGCCGGTTTCTTTCAGGAGTTCCTGAATCCGAAGGTTCAACCGCTCCGCATATTCCATCGGCACCTGATCATCCCTATCGTCGATCTGATCAACATAAGAACGAATCAGCTGACCTCTTGCCTTAAGATCTTCCGCGAGCTTCTCCCCTTCGATCTCCCGCATATTCAGAAGGTTCCGCGACGCTTTATTCACCGCCTCCAGAAAATCATGAAGAAGCTCCTCTTCATTTTCCGGAGCCGGATCTGTGCGGAGCACATCCGGGAACGAAGAAAGAAGTTCCAGACTTACCTCGCCTTCCAATCCCAGCGACTGTTTCAGATCCCGAAGCCGATCCGCATATTGGCGCGCCAGCAAAGAGTTGACGTGAACTTCCACATCACTTCCTTCCAGGTTTTCTATCGTAATCATACAGTCGATTTTCCCGCGCAAAGCGTACTTTCGGATTTCATTCTTGATCTTTTCTTCCGCGAACGCATAGCGGCGCGGGATTTTTACGGATATATCACAATACCGATGATTGACCGACCGGATTTCCGCAGTTACCGAACGCTTCTCGCTCCGAAATTCTCCCCGGCCGAAACCGGTCATACTTCTAACCATAATTTCCTCCCTGTTTATCCTGCTTTTCTATCTTATCATATACGATTCTCTGATTCCAGTTCCCGCCGCAGTCAGACTGGACAATCAAAGGAAACAGGGGTATCCTCTTAAATACAAATCTTTTACCGGAAAGCCTGTACACTGCGTAGCGCACCGCGCCCGAACGCAGCCGGCTTTGTCAAAAGGGGAACAGCAAATTATGGCATTTGACGGAATTATTACAGCCGCGATGGCGGAAGTGCTTCAGCGGAATCTATTATATGGAAGAATTGATAAAATTTATCAGCCCGAACCGGATGAATTACTTCTCCAGATCTATACAAAGAATGGAATCCGAAGGCTTTTCGCCACGGTAAACAGCGCATCCGCATCCGTCCGGCTGATCCAGAAAAACACCGTGAATCCGCCGGTTCCTCTCGCGTTCTGCATGCTCCTTCGGAAACATCTTTCCGGAGCCCGCATATCGGAAATCGAGCAGAAGGATTCGGAGCGGATTCTGGAAATCTCCATGGAAACTGTCAATGAACTGGGTTTTACCGTTTCACGGAAGCTGATTTTCGAAATTATGGGAAAACACAGCAATATCATTCTGATCGATCGGGAGACAGACAAGATTCTGGGAAGCATAAAGAAAGTTTCCATCGACATGAACCGGGCCCGGCAGATTCTTCCCGGAAAAATCTACGAATACCCGCCTGCACAGGACAACATACCATTCCGGAACGCAAGCGGCGATGACCTTCTG
>JAQXNW010000029.1 GCA_029098205.1 Eubacteriales bacterium
AGTGTCCAGGCTGATATCGGTATCCGCCAGTTTCTCGAAATAGGTTACAATGCTCGTTGAATCGTCATCATAATGACCGTCTGCTTTCAGCGACTTTAGAAGCTCATAGAACTGTGCGCTCATCGGAACCGGACAGTCAATTTGATCCGCGGTTTTCAGCACATTGCGAATGTCCTTCATGATTACTTTGATCGTCGCGCTGGGCGTGAAATCATGTTCCTTCATGCGGAGCGTCTTTGAATCCATGACAGCGCTTCCGGCGAATCCGGTATGGATCGCGCCATAGACAACCTCCGGATCAACACCGGCCTTCGACGCGAAGACCAGTCCTTCAGCTAGTGTTGCGATGTTGATGTTGCAGATAATTTGATTGCAGAGCTTCACGACGGAGCCGGAACCAATTTTTCCGACCCGTCTTACGGATCCGCCGTAAGCAGAGAAATACGGAGCCAGTTCTTCGAACAAATCCGGATCTCCGCCGCACATGACGGCCAGGTTTCCATCGATTGCCCCTGTTTCGCCGCCGGAGACCGGCGCGTCCATGAACCGGACTCCCCGCGCAGCCAGTTTTTCTTCACACAAACAGCTTTCCTGCGGCGTGACGCTGGAATGGTCTACAACAATTTTTCCCTGTTTTAAGTGCGCCGCCATGTTTCCGCTTCCGAAGAGAATGTCACGTACGATGGATCCGTTTGGAAGAATCGTCAGGATCAAATCACAATTTTCCGCAATCGTCTCATAATCGCCGCTGTGCGCGCCGAGTTTCTGAAGTTCTTCGACTTTCTCCGAGTCAAGATCGAAAACTGTGACGTCAAAGCCCTCATTCACCAGATGAGAAGCCATAGGCTTCCCCATGATTCCAAGGCCGATAAATCCTATTTTTTTCTTATATTTTTCCATAAATCCGGCACCTTTGAAGTACGATACGCTTTTATCCTTTATTGATTTTGAAATAATCAGCAGTGCTTCATCAGCAGTTCTTTCCGTCAATGCTGCAGGCGCTTCCAGCGGTTTCCGGTTCGTACTGGATATCCTGGATTCCTTCGTCCCTAAGATACTGCTCCCAGTCCAATGTCATGGAATGATCTTCCCGAACGATGGTCGGAATCCCGACTGTATGGCCGCTTCGAACCTCCTGATACAGGTCGTCGGTGTCCCGGAGAGCCAGAAATTCCTTTAGATTCGGCATTGATGCGGTGACATCCACGTAATCATAAGGGATGCTGTGCGCGTCCAGATTCCGCTTCAGATTCCTGCAGTCGATGCAGTGCGGGCTTGCATAAATTTTAATCATCGTGAGCCTCCTGTATTTTTTCAATGTGGAAAAAATTGTTGTTCAGAGAGTTCGGATTCTGCGAATATTTTGAATCCTTACCCTGTGATTCTTTGTAGATATTATAGCACGGAGCGGATGTGAATAATCCGGAAAAAGATTTTTGGAAGGTCCAGTATAGCGGCGGATGTGTATTTGTGATAGTCTTAAATTTATGGATAACTAATTTTCCGTGTCATGGAGGATAAATAAAATGAAGAAATTGGCAACAAAACTGGACGTCGGAAATTTGACTTTGTCTGGCCGGTTCGTGATCCCACCGATGGCGGTGGAGACGGCTCCTTATGGATTGGTAACGGATGCGACAAAGGCACATTATCAGACGATTGCCGAAAAGAGCGGTGCGGCGCTGATTCTCACAGAGCATTTCTATGTGGATTATCTGGGGAAAGCGTCCCGCAAGCAGCTTTCCGCGGCTGACGATTCCGTGATCCCTGGAATGAAAGTGCTGACGGACGCGGTGCATACGTCTTCCCGCAGCAAATTTTTCTGCCAGATCAGCCATGCCGGCCGGCAGTCATCGCCGAAGTTCACGCAGCATACTTTGATGGCGCCAAGCCCGATTGCGAAGCCGGGGCTTTCTTTCGTTCCGCAGGAGATGAGCGAGGAGCAGATTCAGGAGGAAGTCTGGCGCTTCGGTCAGGCCGCGCGAAGAGTAAAAGCGGGAGGATTTGACGGTGTGGAAATCCATGCGGCGCATGGGTATCTTCTGAATCAGTTTTATTCGCCTCTTTCGAATCAGCGCACGGATGAGTACGGTCCGCAGTCGGTGGAGAACCGGATGCGCTTCCTCATTCAGGTGGTTCGTGAGGTAAGAAAGCAGGTCGGGGATGATTTCCCGATTGCAGTTCGTTTCGGAGGATGCGATTATACCGAAGGCGGTTCGACCATTCAGGATGCCGCAGATGGCGCGGAGCTACTCGAAAAAGAAGGCATCGATCTTCTGGACATTTCCGGCGGACTGATCGGATTCACGCGTCCGGACGGAAAGAGCGACGCCGGATTTTTCAAGGATATGTCGCTGGAAGTGAAGAAGCGTGTTGATCTTCCGGTGATCCTGACCGGCGGAGTGAAGTCGATGCAGGACGCGGAAGCGTTGCTGGAGGAAAACGCCGCTGATTTGATCGGCGTCTGCCGTGCGCTGTTCTTTAATCCGGACGGAAGCCGGAAAAAGTGGTAACAATCGGTAAAATAGAAGAATATACGTGGAAAAAGGCTGCTGGCTCCGGCATGATTTTTGCTGAAGCCAGCAGCCTTTTTATGCACACATTCATTTTATGCTACAGATTCTTGATCCGCTCCAGTGCGCGGATAGAATTTTCGTAAGTCCCGAACGCGGTAAGTCGGAAATATCCCTCTCCGCTGGGGCCGAAGCCGGATCCTGGCGTTCCGACGATGTTCGCTTTTTCAAGAAGGAAATCGAAGAAATCCCAGGAAGACATGCCGTTCGGCGTTTTCAGCCAGATGTATGGGGAATTGACGCCGCCGTAAGCGTTGTAGCCAAGATCGCTAAGACCGTCTTTGATGGCGTGCGCATTCTTCATATAGCTGGCAACCTGCGCGGAAACCTGCGCGCTTCCTTCCGGGCTGTAAACCGCTTCGCCGGCGCGCTGCACGATGTACGGAGCGCCGTTGAACTTCGTTCCGTGCCGGCGGGCCCACATATCCCGGAGCGAAACGCCGCCCTGCTTAAGATCCTTCGGAACAACGGTGAAGCCGAGTCTGAGACCGGTGAATCCTGCTTTCTTGGAGAAAGAGCGGATTTCGATGGCGCATTCCCGGGCTCCGTCGCATTCATAGATCGAGTGCGGGACATTGTCTTCGGTGATATACGCTTCATATGCCGCGTCGTAAATGATGACGCAGCCGTTCCTGTTCGCGTAATCGACCCAGCCCTGCACTTCATCCTTCGTCATGGAGGTTCCCGTCGGGTTGTTCGGAATGCACAGATAAATGATATCCGGTGTTTTCTCCGGGAAATCCGGGACAAAGTTATTTTCAGCAACCGAAGGCATGTAGATTAGCTCGCTCCATTTTTCGGATTTCGGATCAAAGGTTCCCAGCCTTCCGCCCATAACGTTGGAGTCCACATAAACAGGGTAAACCGGATCGGTTACCGCGACAATATTGTCCTCGGAGAACAGCTCCTGAATATTTCCGGAATCCGATTTCGCACCGTCCGAGATGAAGATTTCATCGGCAGCGATGTCGCATCCTCTGGCTTCGTAATCGTTTTTCCGGATCGCTTCCCGGAGGAATTCATATCCAAGATCCGGAGCGTATCCGTGGAATGTTTCGGCATTCCCCATTTCGTCCACGGCTTTATGAAGCGCGCTTATGATCGCCGGCGCGATCGGCTGCGTCACATCGCCGATCCCGAGCCGGATAATATCCGCGTCCGGGTTCTCCTTCTGATATGCTGCGACTTTCTTCGCAACGGTGCTGAAGAGATAGCTTCCGGGAAGCTTCTGATAATTTGCATTGACTGTAAACATTTTCTTTCCTTTCGTCTCGTCAGGCGGAAAAGTCCGGGAGCTCAATGTCGCCGGAGAAAACTTCCGTCGCAGGACCGGTCATATAGATTTCATTATGGGCACGGTCGTATTCAATAATGAGATGTCCGCCAAGAAGTTCGATGTCGACGGTGTCCTCTGTACGCCCTGTGAGCGCCGCCGCGCATCCGACCGCTGTCGCACCGGTTCCGCATGCCAGCGTCTCTCCGGATCCGCGCTCCCAGACGCGCATGCGGAGGTGGGTCCGATCGAGTACATTTACGAATTCGGTATTGACCCGTTTCGGGAAAATCGGCGCGTTTTCAAAATTCGGACCGATAGCGGGAAGATCCATGTCCCGGACATCCGGTTCCTGGAAGATCACGCAGTGCGGATTTCCCATGGAGATGCAGGAAGCGGTATATTCCTTCCCGGCAACTTTGATTGGTTTATCAATCAGAGTTTCTTCAGAGGCTATTACAGGAACCTTCGCCGCTGTGAGCTCCGGAGTGCCCATGCTGACTCTGACCTTTTCAATCTTTCCGTCCGCGCCGGGCGTCATTTTCAGGGTTTTGATTCCGGCCAGCGTCTCCACGCGGATGACCGTCTGATTGGTCAGATGATGGTCGTAGACGTATTTTCCGACGCAGCGGATTCCGTTTCCGCACATCTCGCCGCGGGATCCGTCCGCGTTATACATGATCATCTGGAAATCCGCGGTTTCCGAAGGAGCGATCAGAATCAGTCCGTCGGATCCAATGCCGAAGTGACGGTCGCTGATAAAGATCGCGGTCTGCTCCGGGTTTGGGATCATCTTTTTTGTAACGTCGACATACACATAGTCGTTGCCGGCACCTTGCATTTTCGTGAATCGCATATTGTCTCCCGCTGTAATTCTCAAGAACTTATATTCGTGAATAAAATTTTAACATTTCAGGTTTATAGTGTCAACGAACTTGTGGTTTGACCATAAAAATCCAGAAGAAAATATGGGAAAATTCGAAAGCGCAGTAAAATAAAAAGGGCGTTCATTAACAAAAGTTAAATGAATTAGCATTGACTAACGATAGGAGCAGGCCGTATAGTATGAGACAAAACTAAGTTGCCACTGGAGGGCGGATTTTGAATTCTTACTTTTTCCTGAACAGTGTCCTGCTGGGCATCGGGCTTGCAATGGACGCATTTTCAGTTTCGATCGTAAATACGATGAACGACCCGGGAATGAAAATGCGGCATACGCTGAACATGGCGGCGGTGTATGCCGCTTTCCAGTTTGCGATGCCGCTGACCGGATGGTTTCTGGTTCATACAGCAGCGCGGTATTTCCGGATTTTTGAACGGGCTGTGCCGTGGATCGCGTTATGTCTTCTCCTTTTTCTCGGCGGGAAAATGCTTCTGGAGGGTGTCCGGAAGGACGCTGCCGAAGAGCTTGAAAAGGAATTGGCAGAGGAACAGAATGAGAGAAGAAAGCTTGGGCGCTGGACGCTGGCGGTCCAGGGAATCGCGACGTCGATTGACGCTTTGTCGGTCGGGTTTACGATCTATTCGTATAATGCCGTCATGGCCTGCGTGGCTTCTTTTCTGATCGGAATCGTAACCTTTGGGATCTGTCTGGCAGGCGCGGCGATCGGAAGGCGCGTCGGAAAGTGGGTGACGAACTTCGCCAGCATTCTGGGAGGGATCATTCTGATCGGAATCGGAATCGAAATTTTCGTGCGCGGTATATGATCAGCATTTTACGAAGATCCGCTTAATTTACAATCATAAGCGTCTGTGGTAAAATTTTAACAGAGACAGAAAAAAGGATCGAATCGATCTGATTGTATTGATTTACATCGATCTCTTTTCTGGATATATAATTTCATATTGTTTTCGTCTAATCTGGCTGTATCCGCGGATTAAGGGCTGCCGCGCCCAGCTTTTAGATTTAGATTGAGTACGGAGGACGAACATCCGTACTTGCAGATACCTGTGCTGCAGAAGCGGCGCGTTTATGGCAGGGTTTGGCGAAATACCTGGTATCTTCCGGATCATAACAAGAATGTGCATAGGTCCGCAGGAACTCAGTACTGCGCTGAAGTCCTGCGGGCCGTCTTTGTTTTTTGAAGGCGGCAGAGTGTTTTAGAAATGGGAGGAATAGCAATGAAAGCGGAAGATTGGGGAAAACTTGGCCTGTTTGCAGGCGGCGTACTGTTTGGAACTGCGGGTATTTCGATTCTTAAGAGCCAGGATATGAAGAAGGCGTATACACAGTGCACAGCTGCCGTACTTCGCGGAAAAGATTCCATTATGAAGTGCGGGACGATGATTCGCGAAAACTGCGGAGATATTCACGCGGACGCGGTCGACATCAATGAAAAGCGCTATGCGGAAGCGGAGAAGAAAGAGATCGAGAAGGCACGTCAGATGGTAGAAGAGGCGCAGGCAAAGATTGATCAGTATGAGAAGGCGAAAGACAGGAAGGCAGAGGATAAGAAGGAAGAGGAGAAGTAATCATGCTTTTTCAGGTACTTCATACATCTTCGTCCAGGATGCGCGTGCATCTGGCAGCGGCTTCTCTCACGCCGAATCAGGCGGATGTGCTGGAATACTTTGTCCGGAAATCTCCCTGTGTAGAGAAGGCCCGGGTGTACGAGCGTACCGGCGATATGGTTGTGTTTTTCCTGCCGGGCATGGAAGAGCAGGCAAAGGAGAGAATCTCGGAAGCGGACTTTGACGACGAAAAGCAGAAGCTGATGGTACCGGAGTCGACCGGACGGGAGATCGAACGGAAATACGAAGAAAAATTGACATTTACCGTACTCGGGCACTTCTTCCGGAAATTGTTCTTCCCGGTTCCGCTTCGGACGGCGTGGACCGTTGTTACATCGATCCGGTACTTTAAGATGGGCTTTGACAGTCTCCGAAAGGGAAAACTGGAGGTTCCGGTGCTGGATGCCAGCGCGATCGGCGCGTCGATGCTGACGGGCGATTTCGATACGGCGGCGTCTGTTATGTTCCTCCTTCATGTCGGAGAAATTCTGGAGGAGTGGACGCACAAGAAGTCGGTGGATGATCTTGCAAGCACTATGTCGCTCCGCGTGGATCATGTCTGGAAGAGAACGGCGGACGGAGACAATCTGGTTCCGGTTTCGGAAATTCAGGCGGGTGACAGGATTGTCGTCCGCATGTCCGAAGTGATCCCGATGGATGGAATCGTGACAGAGGGAGAGGCGACGGTAAACCAGTCTTCGATGACGGGGGAGTCAGTGCCGATTCTGAAGAACGCAGATTCGCTGGTATATGCGGGTACGGTCGTCGAAGAAGGCTCCATCTGCTGCCGCGTGACAAAAGTCAGCGGAAGCGGGCGGTATGACCAGATCGTCCGGATGATCGAGGATTCCGAAAAACTGAAGTCGGCGACGGAAACCAGAGCCTTCCATCTGGCGGACCGGCTTGTCCCGTGGAGCCTGGGAGGAACGATCGTTACCTGGCTTCTGACCAGAAACATCACGAAGGCTTTGTCCTTCCTGATGGTGGATTTCTCGTGCGCGCTCAAGCTTTCAATGCCGCTCACCGTTCTTTCCGCGATTCGGGAAGCCGGGGAACGAGATATTACCGTTAAGGGCGGAAAATTCCTGGAGGCAGTGGCTCTTTCGGATACGATTGTGTTCGACAAGACGGGACCGCTTACCTACGCGACGCCGGAGGTTGTGAAAATTGTGCCTTTC
>JAQXNW010000030.1 GCA_029098205.1 Eubacteriales bacterium
CCGGACTGCTGGAAAAGAGCTTCTTTATTTTTTCTTTGTCGGTTTCGCCATCAATGGCTGCGGCAGCAAGTAAATCCGCCTGTTCCTTGCCAAGGAAAAAGAGGGCTTTTGTCTGATGATCTTTTGTTCCGATTTTTGCAGTCTTGAAAATATCTTCCGACTTCTTCATAGCATCCTCATCGGATATGGATGAATCTAAAGCAATAATTCGATCGGCAAGATAGCGGACAACATTTTTGCTTCGGATTCCCAGATTTTCGGATGAATTTGAGAGGAAATACTGCCTCATTGCTCTTTTCCAAGATTGAGAACTTACTCGAGCGCGGCGGACACCGCCATAAACGGCGGTTTTCGGGCTTCCGGTGTCATCCCTGTTTACATTGGAGGGTGGAAGTGTCTGGATTGCATGAATGTCAAGGAAAAAACGGTTTGTGCTCATTTTACTGCCTCCTGATTTTTAATGATTAATGATTAATAATGTTTCTCAGCATGTATTATTCCTGCTTAGGATCAAATCGATAATAGTCACGTGCCCATTTCAGGCAGATCTGCTTACTTCTGCCGTTTTGGTACCAGAACAGATCGTCTGCTAGTTTCGGAAAATTAACAGAAAAAGAGTTCTTGGATTTTCCGAGTTTGAAAAGCTGACGAAGATGATAAGCGAATTCATCCACGGTTGCAGATGTAAGCATCGTATTGAAACGCCGGTCCATGGCGGTAGAGTCTTCCTTATCTCTTATGCGATGAAGAGAAGTTCCAAAACTGCTGCTGTCATCACTTGTCATTTTTGCTGAACCTTGCTGTCCGATTGCGTATAACTGAAGTGCGATCAGTAATGCCTTTTCTTCATAAGTTAATGCGCCGTTTCCCAGATATTCCTGTGGAATAAATGGAAAGAGAATTGGCCATACTTCCGATGCTTCTTCGTAGTCTCTTCCAGTGGAATTACGAATTGCTGCAAGATCTCGGGTTAGGTTTTTCTGTTCCTGAGGACTGTTTAACCGCGTGAGTATGGCGGCCATTGTTCCGTAGACAGATGGTTTATTCATTTCAGTGTTCAAGCGTTCCTCCTTTACCGAGTGTTTTGTAGATACGATTTACGAATTGCCAATATTTTGTAGCGATATTTTCAACATGGGAGTCTTTTTCGATACCGACTAAATCTTTTACGGTGCTGTTTTCAAATAGAGATTCTCCGCGTCTAAGCACCAGTTTTTTTAATTGCTCCTTCCATTCGAAAATCCGTGTTTCTTTCGAGTCCGTCGGCTGAATTTTGCTAAGCCATTCCTTAAATGCAGGGTCAATGATCGCATACATTTCTGTGGTTTCTTTTTCAATGAATCCAATTGCAATTGAATCATTTTTAAGATCAAGGCTTCGAATTTCACAGATCCCGCGCAAATACCCTCTGAATATTTTGGAGATAACATCTTTTGTGGTTTCGACGGCATCGTTGATTCGCAGTACCCATCCGTTTGGGTCAGAATCAGAAATTACCAAATCGTTGATCTGAAAGCTATCATATATTTCATCTGTAGGAAGCCAGGAAGTGGCGTTGCCATCATCTTTCATGCTTATACCGACTAAATCTGTCCATCGATTGTCAGAAGAAATATGATTCAGTCGTTCGTATTGTTTAAAAATTCCGGGCTGCTTGTTGTATTCTCCGTCTTCGGTTGTCCGCATTGCAATGATGCCGAAGGATCTCCAGAGAGACTGATCCGCGGTATGTTTTTTTAGAATGTATTGACTTGTTTTTGATCCACTGTCGTTTTTTCTCCATAAAGTCATTGGTTCAATAGAATTATCAGAGTGGTCTATTTCTGGAATTTTTACAATAAGGAGACTTAGCGGCTCTGCTATATTGGCGTTCGGATCTATATAGATTGCACGGCTCCAGTTTGTATATAGTTCCGAAAGGTTGTCGATGGGGCTTTCCATACATAATCGATTTACCACTTCGCCTCCGGAGTATTCCCAGCAGGGCTTTTGTATTCTGCCGCAGAGATCTTCGTTGTCGGTAGGGGATTCCGGGAAATAGTTCATAACCAGCGTTTCGAATATCGAACGGCCCTGCAGAAAGATGCCTCCAATATCGAACAGCCAGCCCTTTGAAGGGCGTTGGTCTGCTGTCGTCAAAGAGACTTTGTCCGCTAGTCCGGAGTATCCTTGGAAGGTTAGAAGCCAGCGGGCAAGTTCCGCTTCGGATAAAATATCCTTGCGTCCCCTTTTCCCTTTATCGGCATTGGCGATCGGTGAAAATAAAGCTGTTTTATTTTCGCTTTCGGAAATAGTCCGGTTAAGGTTTTTCCCATAGATGGAGGTTGGCTGATTTTTTTTGGGGATTCGTGACATGATATCTGTCATCTCATCCTGAGTAACCTGGAAAAATGGATGTTTCGCATCAAAGAGATAGAATTGATCTCTCCATTTTTCCAGGTATTCGCAGACAATCGCAGGAAAATTTCCGCTTTGGTACAGCTCGTTCCAGCAGTCGGAAACAGCATCACAGAATTCGTCGTCTTCGTCTGTATCGATCGGATCTGTCTGCTGCCATCGATCGTTGATTTCGATTCCGGGAAGAACATCGCCATCGTAATTAAATCTTGAAAAAACCGTTTGAACGATGGAAAGAAGAAAACGCATCACTGCGAAATTCTGTGTCTCCATTTCTCCGGCGAGGGAGCGATATTCGCTTGCATACTGAAAAAAATCCAGCAGGGAAACGTCTTTCTTTTCTCCGGTTCTCTCGACTAGAACTGAAATCCACGGTTCGTCTAATAAATTGAATCTACCCATTTTCTTTTACCTCTCGAAGTCCAAATTCTTTGTCATATTTCAGAATAATACCGTTTAATTCAAATTGTCCATCTTTATCGAAAATAATTCCCAGAGTTCCCCTCAGCCAAGGCTGATTTTGCCATTTCGGTAAATAGGTGAGATTATATTTTTCGAGATATTCAATAGTTTTTGAAATGCCTGCGCTTATTACAGCGAAATGCGGCAGCCGAATTGTTTGTTTCGCTAATTCTTTTGCGATTTTCGGGTCGTCAATTTGTGTGGAAATATCTTGTTCCTGCCCGAATATCCCGTATCCGTTCCCGATTTTCTTTACCGCGATAACTTCAATGGATTCTGCGGCATCCCGGACCTGCGCGGCGGCTTTTTCCTCTGTATTTGAGTAATCTGGATTTTTTAGCCAGCCGATCAGGGTGTATTTTTCCTTATCCGGTTCGATCTTATTTAAAGGCCGCTCTATGCGGTATACGTGCGCGCTTTCCTCTTTCTTTTTATGAATAATCTCCATCTCATCTTTGCTTTTTTGATAGATAGATTGAAGTTCCTCTGGCAATGTAAGTTTTTCATCCCCATACACTTGGTTTATCAGCAATGGAATGTCGGAAGGGATTCGTATTTCTTCCGGAAGATGATATTGCGTCCGGATCAGCAGATATTTTCCGTAGACATACTCTGTGCCTTTTTCAAAATCGAATTGCGGATCTGTTCCCATTATGTATACGGCAGGAGCTGCAAGTTTTTCCGGCCGTTCAATGTCATGTCGATGAAGACGCCCGATTCTTTGGAGTAATAAATCTACCGGGCAGAGATCTGTAATTAATACATCAAAATCGATATCAAGGGACTGTTCGATTACCTGCGTCCCTATTATGATCTTTCTTTCCGGTCGATTTCCGTTCTTTCCGATCATTTTCATTAAATCGGATTCCTTTTTCACCCGGTCTTCAGCAATGAATGCGGAATGGAGCACATCGACGGTGTCGCTGCCGAAGCGGGCCTTGCATTCTTCTCCAAGCCGCTGGGCTCTTTTTACTGTATTTACAATAATCCCGAGGACACCTCCGTCATCCAGAAGATTTTCGATGGTTGCGAAGAGATCTTCTTCATGAAGCCGGTTGACTTGGATCACTTTGTCTTTCGTTGGAGAAAAGTCGGTTTGAACATGCACTTCGTTTTTATCCGTGTAACTGATCAGAGGATAGCTAGTTCCGTCCAGTGCTTCAGGAAAAGCGATGTCTTTCTTTTTCACGCCTTTTCCCAAAAGATATTGAGTGATAAGCTCTTTCCGTCTGTCTTTCGGTAATGTAGCGGAAGCAAGAATTACGGGTGCTCCGTAGGCGCCCATCCAGCGGATCGCTTCATATAGATATTGCTGCATGTATGTGTCATACGCATGAACTTCATCAATGATTACTATCTTTTTACTGAACCCCAGGTGCCGTAAAGCCAAGTGCTTTTGTTTCAGTGCGGAGAGAAGAAAACCATCCACGGTTCCGACAACGAAATCATCAAGAGAAGTTTTCTTTCTTCCGGAGAACCATTCGTTTACAAAAATACCTCCATTCTCTTCTTCGTCGATGTTGATCGCATTTGAAGAAGTGGTTTTCAATTGGTTCATTTCTTCATTGAGTGCTGCTTTTCCATGACAAAGTCTCAGAGATTGCTTGCTGCCGTAATAGTCTGTGACATGTTCCAGCCATTGGTGAACTCGTCCGAACATTCCGTTGGAAGTCGCTTGTGTTGGAAGTCCAAAAAACAATCCGCTGCTTCCGGTTTTCGCAGCAATCTCTTCTGCTGCGGCAAGAGCAGCTTCTGTTTTTCCCAATCCCATGGGAGCTTCTAATATCAGGATTCCAGGATTGTGAATGCTTTCTGCAGTTTTATAAACAACTTCCTGAAAATTTCGCGGCTTAAATCCAAAGCGGCTTGTGAATAATTCATTCATGGATGGATAACTTGAGATCTGAAGAGGCAGATTCCGCATCCATGAGACTACGCCGTTTCTGCACCTTTCTTCACTGTCAGGAACAGAGTCAGCATCAATATTTCTGAGTGGAAAATATTCGGTGTTGCTTGAGATCCAGTCTGCCATAATCAAAAGGCCGGAATAGATCACCTGACAAGGCTTGGATAGCTCAGGGAGATCTTTTGCAGAAGTGAACTCGCTTTCACTTAGAGCCCAATGGAATATTTTTTCCTGTGCATTCTTCCATTCGGAAGCGATGTCGGAGTCCTCATTTTCGCTCTGGAAGTAATTTGCAGTATATGCAGACTGATCTTCAACATCCAGTTCGCTGTCGACGGGTTTTCCATGGTGACCGCCGATGATGGATCCGATATCGTCTTTTACATGGAATTCTTTCTTTAATAAATATTCTCCGGCGATGGAGTGGTGTGATTTCCTTGGATAAGTGAGATTCAAGACGGATATGCCGCGAAAACCTGCCTGCTCAAGTTTTTCAAGAAGCATCGCGTCAAGGTCTGGTGAATTGCCGTATCCCTTTTGAATCTGGAAAGCGGGAGTCGCTTTTCCAATATCGTGAATGGCTCCGAGGAAAGCGGCTAGATTTGCGGCGGTTTCCTCGTTCGATGGTTTTATGGACTGCACGCAGAATTCTTTCTGGCGGCTGCTGAGCCAGTTATTCCAAAGCCATCGGGTGACATTCATTGTGTCTGCCAGATGTGTTGTCAGCGGCAGCCAGAAGAATCGGCTTTCCCGTTCTTCCTTTTTTGCCCAAAGCGATGCAGCTTGACGAGCTTGAAGTTCCATAGTGACCCCATTGATTTCTTTACAAGTATTCTTGAATTTAATAAATGTAGAGCTCAGATATTCAATAATAATTCAATAGCTCTTCCTGATGGTATTAGTATATAGCATGTTATATCCAAAATTTCGGACTTAGTTGAATTTTCCGGAAATATTTTTTCTTTGTCAAATATTTGTACGCTTTATCAAAATGTGGAATGTCTCTCCACCGGGATTATTCATGATTTTTAAAAAGAAAATGGCACCGGGCCCCCTTTGTAGGAAGTCTGGTGCCGAAGAATCATTCTTCTTATATTTTTGGATGTCCTTAGATTGCTTCCAGAGCCTGCTTCAGGTCATCGATGATGTCGTCCGCGTTTTCAAGACCGAGGGACAGACGTACCTGATCCGGACCTACGCCGGCCGCGACGAGTTCCTCGTCCGTAAGCTGGCGGTGCGTCGACGAAGCCGGGTGAAGAATGCAGGTCCGCGCGTCCGCGACATGCGTTTCGATGCCGGCGAGCTTGAGGTGCTTCATGAATTCCTCCGCCGCTTTCCGTCCGCCTTTGACGCAGAAGGAAACAACGCCGCAGGTGCCGTTCGGCATGTACTTTTTCGCTCTCTCATAGAACGGATCTCCCGGAAGTCCCGGATAGTTTACTTTTGTTACGTTCGGATGGCTGGACAGGAACTCCGCGACTTTCTGCGCAGTGCTGCAGTGGCGCTCCATACGGACAGCCAGAGATTCCAGGCCGAGGTTCAGGATGTATGCGTTCATCGGAGACTGGATCGAACCGAAGTCACGCATGAGCTGGGCGGTGATCTTTGTAATGTACGCGCCCTCTTTTCCGAAACGTTCCGCGTATGTGATGCCGTGATAGGATTCGTCCGGAGTTGTGAGCCCCGGGAATTTATCCGCGTGTGCCATCCAGTCAAAGTTTCCGGAGTCTACGACGCAGCCGCCGATGGTCGCATCATGACCGTCCATGTACTTTGTCGTCGAATGTGTCACGATGTCCGCGCCCCATTCAAACGGATGGCAGTTGATCGGCGTCGCGAATGTATTGTCGACGATCAGCGGAACACCGTGCGCGTGCGCCGCTTTCGCGAAACGCTCGATGTCAAAGACGATCAGGGACGGATTCGCCAGAGTCTCTCCGAATACGGCTTTTGTGTTCGGCTTAAACGCAGCCTCAAGTTCCTCGTCGGAGCACTCCGGGCTTACGAATGTGAAATCAATGCCCATCTTCCGCATCGTTACGTTGAAGAGGTTGTACGTTCCTCCGTAAATCGCGGTGGAAGCGACAACATGGTCTCCTGCCGTCGCGATGTTGAATACGGAGAAGAAATTCGCGGCCTGTCCGGAGGAAGTCAGGATCGCGGCTGTACCGCCTTCCAGCGCTGCGATCTTCGCAGCGACGCGGTCGTTCGTCGGATTTGCGAGGCGGGAGTAGAAATATCCGTCCGCTTCCAGATCAAACAGTTTTCCCATGTCTTCACTGGTGTCGTACTTGAACGTTGTGCTCTGCACAATCGGGAAAAGGCGCGGTTCGCCGTTTTTCGGCTCGTATCCCGCGTGGATGCATTTTGTGTCGGTTTTCATCGGTCAGCCCTCCTGCTTCCTTACGTAATGGGTTCTGTTTCCTTTCTTACGTAATCGATTTGTTTGAGAAATAGTTTGAGAAATAGCAAGTGTATCGAAAACCGCGAGACGCCTCCCGCGTATTTCAGATCAATCGATATGAAGACCAGACCGTACCCACTGATTGCCGTCGATCTCACGGAGGTTGTACGGCGTCGTCTGGTACAGGAAATAGTTGACCCAGTTCGCGTACAGCTGATGCCCGCTGGACCGCCAGGTTACCTTCGGCTCTTTGGATGGATCATCATCCGGGAAATAGTTGTGCGGAAGCTGGATGTTTTTCCCCGCTTTCAGGTCACGGAGATACTCGTTCTTCAGCGTATCCCGGTCGTATTCCGCATGCCCCATCAGGAAAATCTGCCGTCCGTTGTCGGTTTTCACTGCGTAAACGCCGGCTTCCGGAGAAGACGCCATGATAGTGAGCTCCGGAACGGCCTCAATATCCTCCCGGAGCACGGTTGTGTGCCTTGAATGCGGAATGTAGAATTCGTCGTTGAATCCGCGGAAAAGAATATAATTCGACCGCTCAACATGGTGCTTGTATACGCCGAACAGCTTCTGTGGAAGCGTTCTCTTCGGAATGCCGTAGTGATAATACAGCGCCGCCTGCGCGCCCCAGCAGATGTGAAGCGTCGAGTGAACGTGGGTTTTGCTCCATTCCATGATCTCGCAGAGTTCGTCCCAGTATTCGACTTCTTCAAAGTCCAGAAGCTCGACCGGCGCGCCGGTGATGATCAGACCGTCGAAGGTCTGGTCTTTCACGTCGTCAAAGTTCCGGTAGAACGCGAGCATATGCTCGAGGGATGTGTTCTTGAATTCGTGACCGGACGGCGCGATCAGATCCAGTTCGATCTGAATCGGCGTATTTCCGAGAACGCGGGCGAGCTGCGTCTCGGTTTCGATTTTCGTCGGCATCAGGTTAAGAAGAAGAACCCTGAGCGGACGGATGTCCTGGGTCATAGCTCGGGTCTCGGTCATAAAGAAAATATTTTCCTTCTCCAGCGTTTTCGCGGCTGGAAGGTCATTTGCGATTTTAATCGGCATTGGATGTCACCTTTTCTTTCGGTTTCTCTGTAATAGCGGATGTGCTTCTTTTTTCCGGGCATGAAAAATGCCCCTGATGCTGGGGGCATAAAAAAACGCCCCAAAGCTCCAATTAACTTTGAGACGAAAGGATAATTCTATCTTCCGCGGTACCACTCAAATTGCATTTCAGTATTCCGAAACGCCTCTCTCAGGATCCATCAATCCCTTCTGCACTTACGCTGCATTTCTCGGGAAACCCTACCCGCGCTCAGCGCGCTCGAATTTCCGGCTCGGAAGCCATAGGATGCGATCCGTCCCCGTCAAGGCTCTCAGCAAATACCCTGTTCTCTCATACGCTTTCGAAAGGATCCCTCTTCGTCATCGCTTTGAATAAAATTATATGCAGTGAAAATCGGCATGTCAAGATATTTCAGGGTGCAGAAACGAATTTAAAGAGGTATTAAAAACCTGTTAGAATAGTTGGAATATAGATATGTTCGTATATCGTCTATGTACGATATAAAAGCGTTTTGAAGTGTCAAACGGGACGGCCGGAAAATGGAATTCCAGCCGCCCCGTTTATAGAAAACCGCAGTTTTTACAAAAACTTTATGAAGGATCTAACAAAGAATCCGCCGGATCAGTCGAATACTTTCAGCGCTTCCGTGAAGTCTGCGATCAGGTCTTCCGCCTTCTCGATGCCGACGGAGATCCGGATCATGCCCGGCGTGATGCCGACGGCCCGGCGCTCCGCATCCGGCATGTGGCTGTGGCTCGATGTGCATGGATGCTGCAGCGAGGTGCGGACGCCGCCGAGTGACGGAACGTAATGCGCGAAGTGGAGTTTCTTCAGGAATACGTCGATTTTATCCTCATCCTCCGGAAGAATGATGCTGAGCATCGCGCTCATCTTCTCATCGGATTCAAACATTCTCTCAGCGAGCTCATGCTGCGGGAAGCTCTTTACGGAAGGATGAAGAACTTTCTCTACATGCGGATTCTGCTCCAGCGCCTTTGCGAGCTTTGCCGCGTTCTCCATCTGACGGGGGACGCGGAGTTCCAGCGTATGAAGTCCGCGGAGAACCAGCCATGCGGTGAACGGATCTCCCGGTGTGCCCATATACATGCTGACAACATGAATTTTGTCGATGATTTCCTTTGTCGATGTGACGGAACCGGAGACAGCGTCGCTGTGTCCGTTCATGAATTTCGTCAGGCTGTTGATGACAATATCCGCGCCGAGTTCCAGAGGACGGATTGCGAGCGGAGTCGTGAAGGTATTGTCGACAATCAGCATCGCGCCGGCTTCGTGCGCCATTTTTGCATACGTTTCGATATCCGCGAGGTTCATGTTCGGATTCGCGATGACTTCTGTATAGAGCATCTTGGTATTCGGACGGATTTCCTTCGAGACTTCGTCCGGATTGTCAAAGCTGACGCAGGAGGTTTCAACGCCGAATTCCGAAAGAAGCTTCTGGAAAATGTCGAGCGTCTCGCCATAGCAGCAGTTCGAGTAGATGACATGGTCTCCCGGACGGAGGAATGTAAGAAGCGTGCTTGAGATTGCGCCCATGCCGGAGGAGCAGATTTCGGTCGCCTCTCCGCCTTCCAGGAAGGAAACCGCTTGTGCGAGAACCGTGCGGTTCGGATTGCAGGTGCGAATGTAGGTGAAATCCTTACCTTCTTCCATGCCGGCGTAGCCTGCCTGCGCTTCGCGAAGACCGTGCCATGTGAACGCGGTCGTCTGGAAAATCGGGAAGGATTCCGGAGCCAGATCCATACCGTCGATTTTCGTTCCCTGAAGAAGAAGCTCGGATTCTTTCGAGAATTTGCTTTCCATGTAAAAACCTCCTTGTATAAATAGCGTTTTCGATGAATACACTTGCATATTAATATTTATCCAGTAAAAGAACAAGACCGGATATCTAAAGAGTCTGTGTTTTTTGGGCCGTGGCTGGCGGTTCGATGGGATTCGAAGTTCCGAAGATTACCTTCCGTATCTGAAGGAGCTTACTCCCCGGATTCCTTTTTCATTTCGGGACTTTGAATAATAAGTACAAGAGGCAAAAGTACCGCTACGGCAAGAAGAGCATTGAAGAGGTTGATCTCCCCGATCGGCGTGTCGTATGCGAAATGGTCTGCCATGACCAAAGCGATCAGCCCGAATCCCTTCAGCCGTTTTCTCTTGTCTCCCTTGGCTGTGACGATGAGGTAAAGACCTGCGGCCGTAACTGCCGCGTAAGACCAGTGGGAGCCCAAAGATCCGGAAACTCTTTCCAGTGCGGCCGGGAACGCATCATTCAGATGCATAAATCCGGCGGTCGTAATATCGGAGATATCTTCTTCGATCTGAAATCCGATGCCGACGCTCATGCCGATGCTGATGTAATTTTTCAGCGATCTTTGTTCCAGCACATACAGGATCAGCGCGGTGGTTCCAAGCTTCAGAAGCTCTTCGACAATTCCCACTTCCACGGATCCCATCCAGTCATCGGAGTAGCTGTGCCCAAGCCAGTGAGACATCATGTGTGTGAAATCGTCGTTCAGCCAGCCCGCGAACGGCGTGGGAATAAATGCTCCGCAGAACGCGGCCAGCAGGAGGCCGATCCTCCGGAGTTTGTACCTGCGGCAAAGCCATCTCATAAAAATGACAAATGGCACGATATACGCAAGGAGCAGAAGGCAGGCACTGTAAACTTCCAGATACTGGCCCGCTGCGGATTTGTCCCGACCCAGATAATCTCCCTGATTGTTCAATATCCCTAAAGCCAGGAGCAGGATGAGGGCAAAGAGCGCCGCTGTTTTGCGCCTTCTGGTTTTCTTTTGATACGGATCCAAGTCTGTATTCGGGGGCAAAGCCGTGTCCGGGGCGGCGTTCAGGCAGCTCCGAGCGTTTCCCTCAGAATTTATGTCATTCCTTTCTTTCATGATAACAATCGCCTCTTTCTTATCATTTTTTTTGAAAGTGCGAACTAATAATAACACCGACATGATTAACATGAAATGAAGGAAACGGTTGTTTTTTGAAAAGTACAGATAAGATTATAAAATTGACAGGATAAAGAAAAAGGTGATACAGGAACTTTTCCTGCGCTGCTCTTTCTGTAACTCCTTGTACCAATTTTCAATTGCTAGCAGTCTTGGATGCATTCTTTTTACGTAGAGGATGGCACTAATATGATCGACTGAATCATGGCTGTAATGTGATAAGACATATGTTACAAAATTAAAGAAAAAGAGAGATACTCTGATACAATTGTTTTCGACTAAAAAAGCAGGTATCAAAAAAGGAGTATCTCTCATGAAAAGTATAACTGGAGAAATGCGATACCGCCAGTGTTTATGCGAATATGCTTTAAAACATGGCGTAACGAAGGCTGCAAGGCGGTATCATACATATCGCCAGTTTGTTTACAGGCAGCTGAAGAAGTATGATGGGACGGTACGCAGCCTTGCCTTGCATTCCAGAAGACCCAAGACAGCCCAACCGCGCATACGGATGAAGAACTTCGTTTAATCCGACGCATGCTCAAGCGGAACGGCGTTTACGGGCTTGCTGAAGTATATGTCAGATGCAAGGCAAAAGGCTATGCAAGAAGTTTCGAAAGCATGTGCCGGCAGATACGAAGCCGCGGGTACAGGAAGCCTGTAATTCATAGAAAAAGCTACACAAACTATGACCGCATGGACGGAAAGTATCCCGGCGAGAAGGTGCAGGCAGACATAAAATACGTACCACAGGAATGCGTAAGATTTCCCGCGTATGGAGATCGATTCTACCAGATTACTGCAATTGACGAGTACAGTCGAAAACGGGTTCTTGAGATAGTGAAAGAGAAAAGTACATTTGAGACAACGAAGTTCATAAAAAGGCTTGCACAGCGAATGGGCTTTAAGATCAGGACAATTCAGGTGGATAACGGTGCAGAATTTGTAAACGACGACAGGACGTGTAAAGAGAGCGCGTTTGAAAAGGCAGTCGCGGTACTTGGCATGCAGCTGAGGCGTACCCGGCCTTATTCCCCTTGGCAGAATGGAAAGGTTGAAAGAAGTCACAGGGAGGATGGGAAAATCCTTTATGGACGTAAGACCTTTACAAGTGAAAAAGAGCTCCGGAAGCAAGTCCGTAAACACGAAGCAAGATACAACAAGACGGCAAAGACTGTATTAAACTTCAAGAGCCCCAATCAGGTTGTAGAAGAGTATTTCTTAAAGTGTAACATATGTCTTGACAGTTAAGACTGGAAATCCCCGCACGCTTCCCTGCCCTCTTGACAAAGCCGTCCGCCTGTGGTTTTGTAGAAACAACGCGGCGCACCGCGAAACCATGCTGCCCGACGGGCCGTTTCTTCGAAAAGAGACGCGGCGTCCGGCGGCGGAGAAATCAAGGAGAAAATCATGCCAGGACTTGGAACCATCGTCAATATGGCAGCAATTGCCGGAGGCGGCCTGATCGGACGCTTTTTCGGCGGTATCCTGTCGGATCATATGCAGAAATCACTTCTGACAGCCTGCGGCGTCGTTACGTCGGTGATGGCGCTCGGCACGATGATGTCGAAGATGCTTGTCTCTGACGGAAGCGGCGGATTTGAGACGCAGGGAGTCATGATGATGATCGCTTCAATCTTGATCGGCATGCTGATCGGAGAGCTGCTCCATATCGAAAGCGGCATCGAACACTTTGGCGAGTGGCTGAAAAATAAGACGGGAAACGAAAAAGACGCCGCGTTCGTGAACGCGTTCGTCACGGCGTCACTTACTGTCTGCATCGGCGCGATGGCGGTTATCGGATCGATCGAGGACGGCATCCGGGGCGACCACTCGATTCTGTTTACAAAAGCGGTCATCGACTGCGTCATCATTCTTGCGATGGCGGCGTCCATGGGAACCGGCGCTATTTTCGCGGCCGTTCCCGTCGGTATCTTTCAGGGCGTTATCACGGTTCTGGCGCAGTTTCTTGCGCCTGTGCTGAATGATCAGGCGATGGACAATCTGTCGCTGGTTGGCGCGGTCATGATCCTGTGCGTCGGGATCAATATCCTTTGGCCCCGGAAGATTGTGGTCGCGAACATGCTTCCTGCGCTTGCCGTCGCGGTGATTTGGGCCTATCTGCCGTTCGCCGCGGGCTGAAGGCGGAGATCCGAACCGTACTGCCCGTTTGCCGCGGGTAATGGAAGAAATCTGAACCGCACTGCCCTCTGCGGGATAACAGCGGAAAACTGAGCCGCTCCGTGCGATGTACCCTCCTCATTGGCTGTTCTGTAGAGAGAGCCCTGCCCATCCGCCCCCGCTTCTATTTAAAATAAAAAACCGCATTTTCTGCTGTCTTCATGGATAAAGACAACGGAAAACGCGGTCTGTTTTTTTATATTAAGATCGGTTATAAAGTCATAAGTTATAAATCAGCAAGAGTCTGCTTTGCCCGATCCGGAGAAATAGACGACGAGTGCTTTATGGCTTTTGCTTCCGGACGAATTTGACGAAGTTTTTCCGCTTGTGCTCGTGCTCGACTTTGTACTGGAACCCGCACCGCATCCGGCAAGAAGAACCGCTGCCAGAACCAGCGCAATCAGAATCCTGCTTGTTTTTTTCATGTTTCCATCCTTTCTGCTTCCATTCGGCGGCCGCGGCGTCTTCCTTCGATGCCTTTTAAGACCGCAGCATTTCCTGTCCGGAATTCTTAAGATTGTGTTATTATAGATACACAATGGCAGAATTTTGAATCGGCCGGATCGGGCCGCGAAGAATACGAATATAATATATGGAAAAAACAAAGACTAAAAAACTTAAACAGACGGACATGCTGAGCGGAGGGCCGCTTCGAAGGATTTTATGGTTTTCGCTCCCTTTGATCGCTGGGAATCTGTTTCAGCAGCTCTACTACATTGTGGACGCGACGGTCATCGGGAAATTCGTCAGCATCGAAGCGCTGGCGGCGGTGAACTGCTGCTCCTGGTTTATCTGGCTTCTGAACGCGTCGGCACGGGATTTTCTGAATACGGTTTCCATTCTCGCGTCGGTCGCGGTCGGTCAGCATGATGACCGGAAGATGCAGAAGATCGTCGTGAACGCGCTTTTCGTAACCGCGGTCGTATCCGTTCTGGGGCTTGCCGTGCTGCTTCTCGGATGTCCGCTGATTCTTCGGCTGTTCAACGTGTCGGACGCGCTTTGGGATATGGCGGGAACGTATTTACGGGTCGTGTTTGTCGGATTCCCGCTTGTTTTCCTGTTCAGCGCGACCAGCGCGCTTCTTCGGGCGGTCGGAAACAGCCGGATTACCTTTTGGGCGGTGACGGCCGGAACGGTGATCAATGTTGTGCTGGACCTTCTGTTTGTGCTTGTTTTCCACTGGTCCGTGTTCGGAGCTGCCTTCGCGACGGTGATCGCCGAGGGTGCGTCCGCGGTCATCACAACCGTGCCGTTCGTACGGAGTTCGCTTTTTCCAAGGGAAAAGGAAGCGTGGAAATTTGAACGGAAGATTCTCCTTGAAATGGGGAAAATCTGGACACCTATGGCAATAAACAGTCTGGTGATTACAATCGGCGGGGTCTTTGTCGCGCGGGGCGTAAACAGCGTGGGCACGTATTTTACGGCCGGAATTGCGGTGGAGAGCCGGATCTTCAATCTGTTTGAAGCGGCGTTCATCGCGATATTAAGCGGCCTGTCCGTTTTCATAGGGCAGAATTACGGCGCGGGGGAATACCGCAGAATCCGTCAGGGCGTAAGCCGGACGATTCTGTTCTGCGTCGCGGTGGTCGCGGGGCTGAATCTCGCTCTTCCGTTTATCGGGCGGCCGATGATCCGGCTGTTCCTAACGAATGACAATCCGGAGACATATGCGAAAGCGTTCAAAGTAGCGCTTGTCGATGTCCGGATTAATGTTCTTGCGATGTTTCTTCTTGCTGTGATGTATATGTATCGGATCGCGGTGCAGACGCTCGGGCATTCGGAGTTCGCGATGTACGGAGGCTTCTTCCAGCTCTTTGCCCGGATGTTCTGGGTGCTTGTTCTCCCGGAGTATATCGGTGTCTACGCCTACTATACCGCGAGCGCGGTCGCGTGGCTCGGAACCATTCCGTTTGTTGCGATCCCGTATTTCTACTACATGAAAAAGGCGGAGAAAGGAGCCATTCAGGATGTCCGAAGGAAAGAATGAGAAAATCATGGGTCAAAGAAAACCGGATGAAAGAACACCGGATGCCGGAGGCGCTTCGGCTCCGATTGTCCGCACTGCGATCTGTGGCATGGGCGCTCTCGGAATGATGTACGGAGGCAGAATTGAGGACAATCTCGGGCCGGAAAGTGTCACGTACCTGATGGATCCGGAGCGGGCAAAGCGGCATCGGAAAGATACGTACACCATTAACGGCGAGAAGAGATCCTTTCGGATTTCGGAGTATGGGGAATGCGGCGTCTTCGATCTGGTCATCCTTGCAGTGAAGTACGGTTCCATGCGGGAAGCGGTTCGGGAGATGGAGCCTGCGGTCAGGGCGGATACGGTGCTGGTTTCCGTGATGAACGGAATCGAAAGCGAGGCATGCCTCGCGGAGCGGTATGACCGGACGCATATTATCACAAGTGTCGCTTTGGGCATGGATGCGATGCGGAAGGGCACGGCGCTTACGTATACGAAATTCGGGAAGCTTCAGATCGGAGCGCTGGAATCATCGCAGCGGGAAAGTCTGAAGAGGCTTACGGATTTCTTTGAACGCGCGGGTGTAACGTATGAGGTGTCGGAGGATGTCCTTCATACGATGTGGAATAAGTTCATGCTGAATGTCGGGCTGAATCAGGCGATTACAGCCTATGAAGCGGATTACAGCATTGTGCTTTCGCCGGGTCCGGTACATGAGGAGATGCTCCGCGCGATGCGGGAGGTATCGTCTATCGCGGAAAAACGGGGAATTCGGCTGACGGAGGAAGACATCCGCCGGGATCTTCAGATCGCCGGGACGCTCGATCCGAAGGCGTATCCGTCTATGCGGCAGGATGTTCTTGCGGGAAGAAAGACGGAAGTGGACATGTTCGCCGGAAAAGTGATTGAGCTTGGGAGGGAGTACGGGATTCCTACGCCGGTGAATGAGAAATATTTCCGGAAAATACGGGAGATTGAAAAGGCGTTTTAAGGAAAGAAAAGGGCCTGCGTTACTTACGGGAAAAGAAATTCCGCAGGTAATGCAGGTCCTTGTTATTGAAGGCCTAAACTGAATGTCCGGAACGGTCCGTTGATTCTGTTGATAATGCCGAAATGGTCAGCTGATATGCCGGAATGATTTCTGTGTAAGCAGCCTTGCGCAGATCAGCCCGAGCGGGAGCGCCAGGATAATCATCAGCCCGCGGATCAGCCAGACTGCGCCCTCCCCGACCGCATCGAGTCCGAAGTTGTATACGGATCTGTAGAGATACATACCCGGAACCATAATGACGATGGACGGGATGGTCAGGGAAATCCGAGGATATCCGATTTTTTTCGTGACGATGGATCCGAGAAGTCCGGCGGTCATAGCGCCGAGAAAAGCCGCGGCTCCTCCGGGAACGCCGAAGACATTTACAAGCTCAAGCCGGAGCGTGTTCGCGACCATCCCGATAAGGCCAGCGGTTCCGGCCATTTTTGCCGGACTGTTATACATCAGAGAGAATCCGAAGACCCCGATGAAGCTCATGATGAGCCGGAGCACCAGATATGTCGTCTGCGAAAAATCGAGGCTTGCAAAGCTGTTAGGATGAATGCGGAGAATCATCGCTGTTACCCAGCCGGTCAGCGTCGCGGTCAGGATGATGACAAACGCGTAGGCAATCCGCTCCAGACCGGACCGCATATCGAGCTTGGATAAGTCAATGCCGCCGGTGATCAGCGGGAAACCGGGGATTACAAAGAGCATGGCGCAGATATATCCGGTGATGTGGCTCCCGGACACTCCGAATGCCGCGCTCAGAATCCGCAGAGTCAGAAAATAGGAGAAACAGGCGAGTGCCACGCTGGGGATCGTCTTTCCGAGTAAAGTGATTTTTTTGGTTCCCATATAATCCCGGAGCCAGTTTCCGAGTCCCGCGCCGACAAACGCGCCGATCATTTCAAAAATCCAGCCCCCCAGAAGAAATGTGAAGGCTGCGCACGCGGCGGCGGAGGCAAGCCCTTCGACAGCAGGCGTATAGATCTTTTGGGAGGAAACCAGTTCATCCAGCTCTGCGTGGATTTCTTCGGCCGTCATCCGCTGCGCCATCTCCGGAAAATC
>JAQXNW010000031.1 GCA_029098205.1 Eubacteriales bacterium
ATCAGGAATATTTCGGTGATGCTTTGTCCCCGGATCCATGGATTCAGTATGAATGGGCAAGGATCCCGCATTTCTACCGGAGCTTCTATGTCTATCAGTACGCGACCGGCTACTCCGCGGCGAATGCAATCGCGAATCGGATTCTTAGTGAAGGAGAAAGCGCAAAACAGGATTATCTAAGGTTCCTCACACAGGGTACGAACGATGACCCGACAGAGCTTCTAAAAATCGCCGGCGTCGATATGACATCGCGGGAGCCCGTTCGGGAAGCTATGAAAACATTCCAGAATCTCGCAGAAGAATTTGATTCTCTGACGGATTCCGCGAACTAGTACGAAATCACCTGCGAAAGCAAAAGGAAAAACGGATGGTAAAACACGTATTCATTTACTCCAATGACACGGAATTTTCACTCCCAATAAAAGAGAAAATCCGGGCATTCTTCTCGAACAGCAGTTCGCTGGAGGAGGATGCGGTTCTGACGCAGGACACCGATCTGATCATCTGCATCGGCGGTGACGGAACGCTTCTTCATCTAATTCATGAACTGAATTTTCCGGAGACTCCGATTGTCGGCGTAAATACCGGCCATCTGGGGTTCTTTCAGGATCTTCAGCCCACCGAGGTCGAAGATTTTCTAAAACGCTGGATCCAAAGCGGACAGCACGTACAGCTCTATTCAACGATCCAGAGTCAGATCTGGACGGGCGATAAAATGACAACGCTCTACGGACTTAATGAAATGGTCATCCGCGGAAGAACCGGTTCGGTCATCCATCTCGGAGTATCCATCGGAAGCAGCTTCATCGAGCACTTCAGCGGGGACGGACTTCTGGTATCCACGCCGGCCGGAAGCACCGCGTATAACTATTCTCTTGGCGGAAGTATCGTGGACCCGAGGCTGGAGCTTCTTCAGGTGACGCCGATCGCGCCGATGAACAACAACTCCTATCGTTCTTTTACAAGCAGTCTGATTCTTCCTTCCGATTACACACTGAGAATGGAGCCGGAAGAGCCCCACTCGTTCGTGCAGATCGAAACCGACGGATTCGTCTATCCGTTTCAAAACGTAAAAACGATAAGGATCAGCTATTCGAAGAAAAAGCTTCGCTGCATCCGGATACTCGGTCATGATTTCTGGAAAAAAGTAAAAGATAAATATCTCGGCTAAGTGGACGCATGAAAGAATTTCGATTTACAGTCACAAAAGAAGACGAAAATCTTGGTGTAAAAAAGATATTAAGGAAGCATTTTGACTTTTCATCCCGGCTTTTCGCGAAGCTGAAAGCACAGCGGCGGGTCTTTCTGAACGACGTGCCGCTACAGGGATTTATGAAACCGAAGGAAGGCGATGTCATCCGCGCTTTGATGCCGGAAGAGGAAAGCCATTTCGAGCCCGAAGACATTCCGGTTATCCCTGTCTACGAAGACGAAGATCTCCTGATCATCAACAAGCCCGCACATTACACGGTGCACCCGACAAAGGGACATTCCAACCACACAATGGCGAACGGCATCATGAAATACATGAAAGATACCGGACAAAGTTTCAAGATCCGCTTTGCGAACCGCCTGGATATGGATACCACCGGGCTTCTGATCATCGCAAAAAATTCCCATGCGCAGGATGAGCTGGTCCGTCAGATGCATGCGAACATCCTGAAAAAATACTATCTTGCCCTTGTCATCGGGGAAATTGAAGAAGATCAGTTTACCGTCGATCTTCCGATCGGAAAGAAAGATCCTGACCAGGTGAAGCGAGAGGTTATGCCGGAAGGAGAAGGCCGTCCCTCTGTGACGCATGTGAAGGTTCTCCGCCGGTATCCGTGTTTTACACTCGTTAAGCTTCGTCTGGAAACCGGAAGAACGCACCAGATCCGGGTGCATCTTTCCTATCTTAGACATCCGATTGCCGGAGATCCTCTCTATGGCGGCTCCATGCCTGATTTGATCGACCATCAGGCCCTTCACGCCTATCGGCTGGAATTTCGCCATCCGGACGATGGACATCCGGTTTCAGTGGAAGCGGAAATGCCTCCGGAGATGAAGGAAGCGATCCGGAAAGTCGAAAACAAAAAATAACGAATCGGGGCGGAAGTTGTTTCCGCCCCGGCTTACTTTTTGACTTAATTTTTATTTCTCTCCGTATGGCTTCCATTTCTCAATGATTTTTTCGGCGATTCGAAGTCCGTCACATGCCGAGCTTGTAATACCGCCCGCATATCCCGCGCCCTCTCCTCCCGGATAAATCCCATAGGAATTCACCGACTCTAGGGTCTGTTTATCCCGAAGAATCCGAACCGGAGAAGAGCTTCTCGTTTCAACGGCTTTAAGAACCGCATCGTCCTGGTCAAAACCATGGATTCTCCGTCCGAATACCGGCATTGCCTCCCGAATGGATTCTTTCGCGAAATCCGGAAGACAGGAATTAATCGGGCCAGCGCCTTCTGTATCATCCCGAAATTCTCCGTAGGATGCCGAAGGCGGTATATACGTATTTCCGGCCGCCCGGAACGCTGCCTTCTCGTATTTTTCCTGAAAATATACGCCTGCTAACGGATCCTCCGGATCTCCGTAATCATCCGTCCTCACATCCACTAGTACCGCTGAATTCGCAATGCCGGAATTTCTGGCACGGTTGCTCATTCCATTTACAACAAGGCAGCCCGGCTCCGAAGACGCCGGGATAACCTCTCCTCCCGGACACATGCAGAACGTGTACACGCCGCGGCCGTTCTTCGCATGATAGGAAAGCTTATAGGAAGCCGGCGGAAGAAGCCCCGAGGCAGCTGCCTTCCTGCCATACTGAGATTCATCGATCATCGCCTGCGGATGCTCAATTCGAACGCCGATCGACAGAGGCTTCTGCTGAAGCGCGACGCCCTTCTGATTCAGCATCGCAAACGTATCTCGTGAACTATGTCCGGGCGCAAGTACCAGTATCTCTGCCGGGATCCTTCTTTGACGCGTATCGCCGTTCGGAAGCTTTTCGGAAACCAGAGCTCCCGTAATACGGCTTGCATTCCCTTCTCCCGCTTTTTCAAATTCAATTCCAGTAAGGCAGGTATCAAACAGGATAGAACCCCCCAAATCCAGAATCTCCTCTCGAATATTCTTTACGACTTTCCGGAGTACGTCCGTCCCGATATGCGGCTTCTGCTCATAAAGAATCGATGGGTCGGCTCCATGCTTCTGAAATACCTCCAGCACGTACCGAACCCGGGGATCATGAATGCCCGTCGTCAGTTTTCCATCGGAAAAGGTTCCAGCTCCCCCTTCCCCAAACTGGACGTTGCACTCCGGATCCAGCTTCTGTTTCTCCCAGAACTGCTGCACTTTCTGAATGCGTCTGTCCACTTCCGATCCCCTTTCAAGGATGATCGGCCGGTAGCCAGAACGTGCCAGAAGAAGGGCCGCAAACATTCCGCAGGGACCGAATCCGACGATGACCGGCCTTTTTGAAAGTGTCTGCGCCGTCTGATCCGTCTTCGGAACATGAAACGAAAGATCCGGCGCTTCGGAAAGATTCCTTCCAAGATGAGAAAGTTTTTTCCCAGTCGTAAAATCCACCGTATAGACGATCTTTAAATTGTCTTTATGTCTCGCGTCGATGGACTTCCGAATCAATGTGAGATCCGAAATCATGCCCTTTCCGTCTGCTTTTCCCCATCCGATTTCCCTCAGAATTTTCTTCCGGATGATTTTCATCGGCTCGCCTGCGTATTTTTCCTGTGCGTGCTTCCCCTCAGCCATCTCTGCCTTTGCCGCAGCATACTCAGCCCAGGTGATTTTCAGCTGTTGAATCCGATAGCGGTAATACTCAATTTGCATTTCGGCAGAACCCATTCCTTTCCATTCCAGATTCTAATTCAGACCGTGATCCGTCAGGAACGCTTACGAAAGCGAAGATGACCCGTAACAATTTCGAAAAAGATCGTTCTAGTCAATGTTAAATAGGAAAGAAGAGGCGGAAGAACGAACAGCATTGCAAAACTTTCCATAATGGGTTCATAATGATTTGCCGAAAAGAGCTCTTGCAGAAAAATTACCGGAATCGATGCGAGAAAGCCCCATCCGATAAAGCTGATCAAAAGAGTAAAATACTTTTCCTTATTTCCTTCCATCAGGAACTTGCTCTCTTCGATGCACCCAATCGGCGATTTCGTCGGATCCTCGGCAAGAATGTACGGAGCCTGGCTGTAGCGGACCGCCGCAACAATTCCCGGAATGATGAACAGAAGACTCCAGAGGATTATTTTTATCAGAACTAAAATATAAAGTCCGAAGCTTTTCAGATAGAAACGGAACCCGTCAAAAATACGATATGGCTCATATCTTCTCTGACGGAAAAAAGTCAAAAAGAAACTCAGCAGTCCAATGGCGAAAACCGGCGCAATCAGAAGATTATAGAACGGAGCGACATCCGAACTCGTATATGTGAATTTCCATCTGCCTATAGAAACGGTGCTGGTTGACGCGAAAAACGAAAGAATTCCATTAATAAAAGAAGTAAGGAGAACATATACGAAAGAAACCAGAGAAACACGGCCCCAGTTTCCCTTTAATTCCTTACGGGCAATCGCACGAAGGTCCGAAGCAGATTTTGTTACGATAATATTCGGATGCATAGAAAATCCTTTCTTTTTATGAGCAGACTATAGAAATATGATAATATATCTGAGGAAATATACGCAAGACGTAAGCACAGGAATCAGATGCGGAATCCTGTAAAATATATGGAAAAGGAGAAGTCATATGAAAAAATGTCTTGTTTTTACCTCTTTAGTAGACGGTCTCAGCCGGATGAATCCAATCCGAAGAAGCGATTACGATTTGATTATTACAGCAGACGGAGGTCTTAAAATCGCTGACTATTTCCGAATTGAACCGGATCTTCTAATCGGCGATTATGATTCCTGCGAACAGCCGAAAGACCGCGAGGTCATCAAGCTTCCGACCAGAAAGGATATGACTGACAGCGAAGCTGCAGTGGATCTTGCCGTGCAGAAAGGCGCGGAAGACATCACCATGGTCGGAGGACTCGGAGGGCGGTTCGATCATACGATGGGAAACCTCGGGCTTCTTGCGAAATACAGCGCTTCCCTTCCTGGCCGCTTTCAAATCATCGATGGATTCAACCGGATTTTTCTGGCGGATCCGGGCAGCGTGACTGTAAAGAAAGACGGATATCACTACCTGGGAATCGCGGCCTACGATTCTCCCGTTACCGGTTTGACACTTCAGGGAACCGCTTATCCTCTTTCCGATTATACGTTGGACAACCGCACAACCCTCGGCGCAAGCAATGAGATCCCGGGCAAGGAAGCCGTCATCACCTTCCGAAGCGGAAGACTCCTGATCATACAGTCAAACGAAGCATAAAAATGACTTTCGGAGAAAGAGCATGCCTATTTATGTTCTTCCTTCGAAAGTCTTTTTTTCGAAAAATTCCCATTTCAAAATCCTGACCGATTCCTTCGAAAGACGAAGCAAAGAATCCGGGTCAGAAAGAAACAACGCCCAGCGTAATCATCGTCATGATCAGGCCTGCAATCAAAAGACCTCCGAATATGCTGATCATCGCGTTTCGGATCCGTAAATCAAGAAACGAAGCAATCAGCGCGCCGCTCCAAGCTCCTGTTCCAGGAAGCGGTATTGCTACAAAAATCAAAAGGCCAAGTCTTTCATACCGATTTACTTTCTTCGCCTTTGCCTGAATTCTCCAGTCTACACGGTTCAGCAACCGGTCCATCCATTCGCTCCTTCCTCTCATCCAGTCGAAAATATTTCGGGCTAGAAGCATCAGGAACGGGACCGGAACCAGATTTCCCAATACCGCCGTAATATATACTGCCCATGGATTCAAACCCTTCGCAATTCCAAGCGGAATCGCAACGCGAAGCTCTGAAACCGGAATCATGGAAAGAAGGATATTCATCAAGTAATCTTCCAAAGCATTCTCCTCAAAAGAGATTCCGGATCAATCTTTTATTAAATCTGTAAAATCCGCCTTCACAAGTTCCGCAAGCTTCCGAGGATCCAGCTTCATCTGCTCCCCGACTCTGCCGGCGGAAACATAAAACTCCGGAAGATGCTCTGCAGACTGATCAATCGCCGTCCGGTAAAGTTTTTTCATACCGACCGGAGAGCATCCGCCTTTAATATAACCGGTGACCTTGTTTATGTCTTTTACATGAATCATTTCAACTCTTTTTTCGCCGAAATGACGGGCCGCCTTCTTGAGATCCAGTTCCTCCGCAGCGGGAATTACAAAAACAAAATATTCCCGATCCGCTCCTTCCGTCACCAATGTTTTGTAGCAAAGCTCCACCGGAATGCCTACCTTCGCAGCAGCATCAACGCCGCTGACAAAGCCATGCGACGCATCGTAGGAGCTTAATTCATACGGAATTCCGGCGCCTTCCACAATGCGGACCGCATTTGTTTTGAAATTTTTCTCTTTCTTTTTACCCATAAACAAATTCTTTTCCAAATATCTTTGTCCGACGGACTGAAAACAACTCTTCGAATTAAGCTCGCCAGTACTCGCAAAGAGAGGCGGGCACGGCTAAAGAAGAATGTTAAAATCGAACGTCGATAAAAATGTCAGTGCCATCGCAGCCGCGAATTTTATCAGTGTATTAATCGCAGATTCCGAAGTAAGCCGTACGATTGCGCCGGAATTCGCGGATACCAGCGAAATCAGAATACCAGAGCAGAAAATGCCGACGATTTCCCCTCCGAGAATTTCCGCTCCGAATACAAATCCGGTAGCCAGAACCAGCACAATGACCAGCAGCCCCGGGATCATTCTCCTGCGCATATGAAGCTCCGCTTTGATCGGCTCTCCGAGCGAACCTGCCAGAAATCCGAATGGAATCATCACGCCGATTAAAAGCGCGATCAGAACAAACGGACTGGAGATATCGATGGAAAGAAATAGTGGAGAACGCGTGTATACGCTGTATAACGCCGCCGCAGAAAGCGATGCTTCCGCGATCGCAAGGCCATCTCCCGTGCTGAGAAGATCGACTCTGGCAATCTCAAACTGTTTATATCGTTTTTTCGTGTGAAGCCGCTGGAAGGACCGAATGATATGCGCATTTCGGTAGATCGGCGGAATCACTGCCGCGATAATCTGAATTCCCGCTGTGGAAGATGCGGTCAGCGCAGCCAGAGAAATTCCATAAAAACCTGCAAAATAATAAGATGCATAAACCGCTGCTCCCAGCGCAGCAACCGGAATCATCGAGGAAAGAAGCCCCGACCGGAGTGTCCGGACAAGAGGATTCCGATCCATATGTGCCCCGCCTTCCGGACTGTTCTCAACAGCACGGACATAGCCCGCAACGCTGGCTCTCCGGATTTCCGAACTTCTTCCAAAAATCACAGAGGCGGTCACTCCCGCCGCGCCCGGAATGCAGTAATCGATACTTCCGAAAAAATGATATGAAAAAGCAATGCTGAGGATTCCTGTGATCCCGGATGTAAGATACACAATTCGAAGAAGCGAAGAAGATACTTCCGTCGGCGTTTTCCCGCGAAGCGTCAAAGAAAGAAGGAAGGAGACAGCAATGCCCGCCGCGGTAATCACAAACGCATAGACAGCCGCCATCCCGCGTGAGAACTGCACTCCGACGCCCGCTTCTAAAATAGATACATCCGACAGGAGAATCACAGCAGCTGCAGAGCAGACAAAGGATCCTACAATATCAAGAATCTTCGTATATGCACCGGATTTCGCCCGGACAAAAAAACCGATTAAGCATACGCCGAATGCGTACGCTGAGGTCGAATTCAAGACGGATGCGAAACTGTAAATCCGGTACAGCATCGTAAGAAATAGCAACGGAAGTCCGCAGGATATCATTCCAATCGAGATCGCACCCATGCGAACGGATTTGAATGTCTTATTCTCATCCATGTCTTCCGCGATCGATGCCTTCATTCCGGTAAGTGAAATCGCAAAAGTACTGAAAATCAGCAGTATTATAGAAGTTACGCTTCCGAAAAGAAAATAAACCGCCGGATTTTTTCCAAACAGAAAATAAAGTACACCGAAAAAGAGCGCCAGTATGACAGCGAGCAGCGAAAATTCTCTCCGGATGTAAGAAAGAATACGCCGAAATATTCTGGAATACGCCTGCTCTAGACTTTCACTCCGCTTTTTCTTTTTTACGGAAATCATCAGCTGTATTACCAGCGAGATGGCGATTGCCAAAATCGCAATGAACATGGATATCCGCGTTAACATAGGCACCCCTCATCAAAGGAAAACACTGT
>JAQXNW010000032.1 GCA_029098205.1 Eubacteriales bacterium
AGGAGCTCTGCAATTATGCCGACAAAGAAGGAATCTCCGGCACGCTTCCAGTCCCAATCCGGCTGTATCTGGATGATTTTGCGACAAATTGTGTGATCCCGGACTTTGACAATATCATATCGGTGATCCGGTCGAGGGGGATCTCGGTCAGCGTGATCCTCCAAAGCCTGACACAGCTTTCAGCCATCTACGGCGAAAACAAAGCCTGCACGATCGTAAACGGCTGTGATCACATTCTGTACCTAGGCGGTCAGGATATAAAAACCGTGGAATACATGTCCCTTCGCGCCGGAAAGACCCGGGACACAATCATGAATCTGAAGCCGGGAAGCGGCTATCTGTTCGGCCGCGGCCAGAAGCCGAAGCTGATTACGCCCTACGCGCTTGGGAAAGAAACGGCGGAAGCGGAACTTGAGGAAACAGACGGATATTCGGAGGAATGCAACCTTGAAACCGGCGAAAGGGAATTCTTGATGTATCTATGATATAATAAGGGCAGCTGCCGGAGCTGCTTTCGTCCGAACAATAAGGGCAGCTTCGGGACGTGCCTTCCGCCGAACTTGTTACCCGGCGGAAATATGGGAATAAGCCGGGCGGCGGTACGTAACTGTAACCGCGGCTAGAACCATAGAACCATGGAAACTTAGATACACGGAAACACAGATACGCATATGAATAAGAGAAAAGTCATTCAATTGCTTCTTACTTTTCAGCAGCTTCCGGGGATCGGCAGCGCGTCGATTCTGGATCTGCTGAAAGAAACGGATTTGGATCAGATTCAGGATTATACATTTGAAGATCTTCAGGAGACCAGGGTTCCGAGGATTCAGAGAGGCCTTGAAAAGGATGCCATCACCGCGTTTTCATGGCAGGCCGGCTTTGACCGGGCGGAGCGGATCATGGACCAGTGCGGCGAGCTGGATATTAAGATCATCACGGTGCTGGACGAAGCCTATCCGGCCAATTTGAAGGTGATCCGATTGCATCCGGTCCTGCTTTATGTCAAAGGCAACGCGGACGTGATCAATTCGAAAAAGTCTGCTGCAGTCATCGGAACCCGCGAACCGACGGCGTATGCCGTGAAAATGGACGAATCCATCAGCCGCCAGCTGGGAAAAGACGGTTATGTGATCATCAGCGGATTGGCCAAAGGCTGCGACTGTCATGCCCACTTGGCCGCAGTCAAAAACGGATATCCGACTGCAGCGATTCTCGGGCAGGGTCTGGGTACCAGAACCTATCCGGCGGAGAATGCGGGACTGGCGGAAGAAATCCTTGAGACCGGGGGAGCGCTTGTTTCGGAATACGCACCGTACGTCGGCGTGAACGGCCGGAACCTGGTTGCGCGAGACGCCTGGCAGGCCGGAATGAGCGACGGCGTGATCAGCATCGAGACCAAAACAAAAGGCGGAAGCCTTCATGCGATGGAGCATGCTTTGAAATACCGGCGCCCGCTGGGAATCCTTGATCACAAAGCCTGTGCGGAGTTCCGGAACGATCCGGGATTTGCGGATATTCCGGAGGCTCAGGGGCTTGAGATGTTCGCGGAGAAAGCGCCTGATCAGGTCTACCGGCTGTTCCAGCTAGGGTCCCTTGAAAAATTCGAACAGGCGATGGAAAGGGAACGAAGAAACAGACTGGGACTCGAGGCCGCCCCGAAAGAGGATGAACCGAAAGGGGATACCCCGCAGCAGCTCTCTTTATTCTGATAGAACGTGTGCGATCGCAGACAGAGCGGAAGTGACCGCGGAAAACAGGAAAATACCAGAAATATTATGGAGGAAGTTTAATGGAGCCAACCCTACTTTATCACGGTGATCATGTGGAAGAGGATCACTCTGTGCCGATCCGGTACGGCGAATATTATGTGCCGATGAATCAGGATATTGAGTCATGGGACTGTTATGATGCGGAAGGCGGAGACATCGAAGCGGTCAGAAAATTTGTGCTTGGCCTTAAGTCCAAGAGACATGATGAAAGCTGGAAAGACGATCAGGACAGACAAAGGCTGGCCGATGTCGCCGCTTTCTGGGAAGATTGGGGAAATCAGCATAGGAAAGATGAGAAAATGATCTTGGTCGCGGATGGTTTTGCCGAAACTTCGTATGACGTCTCCCGCATCGAGAAATTAAGGCAGAAAGCCTTCGAAATGTTCCAGGCGGGGACGCTGAAAACGGCCAATAAATCTGTGGACATTGAGCTGGAAAGCGTAACGCTCAGCGATTACGCCGAATATTTTATCGATCATTTCCGGAGTCTTCCGGCGGCGGCTTTAACTGCGATTCCGGGGTCGGATCCTTCGCAGGACAATATGGTGACAAAGATCGTAAAGCTTCTCTGCAGTACTTTTCCGGAGAGGTTCGCTGAGGGTCCCTGCCTGAAGCAGTTCGGGAAGAGAAAGGCGGAGCATGAAAGCAGCGGCCGCAGGTTCCCGGGTTCGCATCTTTCCGGCTGGAGCGTAGCTAAAGAGAATCGTGCGGAATTAACCAAACGCCCGCTGATTATCGTCGATGACGTGATGACCACCGGCGGATCTTTTGAGGACGCGGCTTGTTTCCTCACGAACGGAGACGGTGTCCGGCATCTGGAGAATCCATGGAAACGCTGGAACATCCGCTGCTTCGCGTTTGCGAAAACGGTCAGCGGGGGATACTTTGACGAAAGGCCGGCAGAGGAACCGGATGCTTCCAAGTACATGAACCCGCATGGCAGAAATACATTGGTCATCTGGGACTTTGACAACACGCTTCTAAATACGCGGAAGCTGAATAATGTTTTCTTCGGAAAAAAGGACATCGAGGAGGTCAAGGCTCATACGGGAAAAGACAATCCTTCCTATTATGCCTGCCTCAGGGACAAACTGCTCCGTTCGAGCGGCGAAGAGCTGGAGAATTATATTTCGGTGGATGATGATCTTATCCGGACTCTTAATATCATGTTCGGAAACAGCTTACCCGGGGGCGGCAGATGGAAGGAAAATACAAGACATGTGATCCTGACAAAGCGGAGCCGCGATATCGTGAAAAAAATCCGCGGGTTAGGGGAATATGCGGGAAAAGGCCTTCCGGCATGGAAGAAGCTTCCTCCCAGAATCCTGAAATGCATCGCGTATACCGAAAGCGAGGAGATCGGCAGGAAGCCATCCTGGAGGCCGGTCATGGAAGTCATCAAAGAAACCTATAACTATGATATTAAGCATGGCGGCAATGGATTCAGATATATTGTCGGGATCGGCAATCAGGAGACCGATATACTGGCTTATGCCAGAGCGGGCATTATCCCTGTCATGGCAGAGTGGTTTAACGAAGCGGAGCTTCCGGTCCAGCTCCGGGAGCAGTCGATGGTCTATGAAGCCAAGAGGCCGGACGATCTTAGAGGGATTTTCGAAAAAATCTGTGAACGCGGGGGGAAAAATAGGAGTTAATGAGCGGGAACAAATAGTAATTAATGACAGAAGGTACCTGCTTCGGACGGTGAATCATCGTTCGGGTCAGGCGTCTCTTCTATTTATTCATTACTATTCATTACGGTCAAATTATTCATTACGGTCAAAGTCGTTACGCTGGTATAATCACTTCCGTTATATCGATATCGAATTACAAACGACACGTCATACCAGATTTCTCCGGTTCCCTCATCCCTGTCATATTTTATTTGTGCGGGATCGATGATAATTTCTCCGTTCTTGAAATTATATTTAAGAGCAGACGTTTTTGTGCTTGGATGGTCGCTCAGCACATTCTTTGAGTCAGCACGTACGCTCAGGATTTTTTTCGGGGATATATTCCTGTAATCGAGGTTTTGAAAATAGAATGTAATCTTCGGTTTGTCATTCAGAATGATGCAGGGAATATCCCCTTCGACGCGGCCTTTTGATGCGGACTCATACTTTTCCACGAGGTCTTTGAATTCTTTGTCATTCTTCGGTGTATTCGAAGTAAAGGTGATCGCTCTTGCCGGCGCCGAATCCGGAAGATTCACAAGCATTCGGACCGATGCATCGCTGTTGATTCGTTTCCCGTCCGGTGTGGGCTGAGATGCGTAATGCAACATCAGAAAGAATCCGGCGGTCACAGAGATCAGAACAGCGAGGGTTATGATAAATGCCCGCTTAAACGCCGACATTTTCTTTTTCGCATCATCTACTTTTTTTATGTAGGCGGTGTCTTCCTTCAGCAGCTCATCAAACGAAATCCCGTATTCATCGCTGATCATCTTCAGCGACGACATGTCCGGATAGTTTCTGTTATTTTCCCAGTTTGAAACAGTCTGCCTGGTAACATGGAACTTGTCCGCAAACTGCTGCTGATTCAAATTGTGCGCTTTTCGGATCGCAATGATTTTTTCGCCCAGTGTCATATTCATCACCTCTTTTCATCATCAATTATAGCGGATAGAGATG
>JAQXNW010000033.1 GCA_029098205.1 Eubacteriales bacterium
TGGAATGCCGGCAAAGATTGTGCATGGAGACGATGCTCTGGCGGTTTACGATGCAGCGAAGGAACTGACTGATTATATTCGCGATGGAAATGGCCCTGCGGTACTGGAAATAAAATGTTATCGTTGGAGAGGGCATTTTGAAGGGGATCAGTGCGCATACCGCGACAAGAAAATTACAGAAGAGGAAGAGAAGAAGGATTGCGTCGCCAATTTGGAGAAATATGTATTGGATAACGGCATTTTGAATGCTGAGGACATCGAACTTATGCGCAAAGAAATCGCTTTGGAATTGGATCAGGCGGTGGAGTTTGCCGAGAATAGTCCGGAACCGGATCCTGACAAAATCTTTGATGGCCTGTACGCCTGATTTGGTTATTCATTATCATATTACGGAGGAACTCTTATGAAAGAAAGATTTGCACAGGTCATCAGTGATGCCATCAGTGAAGAGATGCGTCGTGATGATACTGTCCTTGTTTATGGCGAAGACGTAGCGGAGATGGGTGGTATTTTCTGCGCTACCAAGGGAATTCTGGAAGAATTTGGCGCAAAGCGTTGCATCAGTACCCCAATTTCAGAGGGTGCCATTGTGGGAAGTGCTATCGGCGCAGCTATGACGGGTCTTCGTCCTTGTGTTGAACTTATGTATTCTGATTTTCAGCTGGTTGCGTTTAATGAGCTGTTTCATTCTTGTGGAAAGTGGAGATACCTTCATGGGGAGGAATATAAGCTGCCTTTAGTTGTTCGTTGCGCATGCGGTTACTCCTTCGGTGCAGGTGCTGAGCATTCGAATACCTTTGAGTGCTTATTCAATCATGCGCCGGGGCTGACAATTATTACACCATCTAATGCCTATGATGCAAAAGGCTTGCTCAAGGCAGCTATCCGCAGTGACAACCCAGTGCTGTTCTTTGAGCATAAGCAGCTCTACAAAACAAAAATGGAAATTCCTGAGGAGGAATATGTCTTGCCTATTGGTACTGCTGGCATTAAACGGCAGGGCACGGATGTGACAGTGATTGCTGTTGGTCTCATGGTTCAGAAAGCATTGGAGGCTGCGGATAAGCTCGCTGACGAAGGAATCAGCTGTGAGGTACTGGATCCTCGTACCATTGTCCCCTTCGATAAAGAAGCTGTGTTTGAGTCTGTAAGCAAAACTCATCGCTGTGTTATTGTGGAAGAAAGTAATCTGCGTGGCGGTCTTGGGGCCGAGTGGGCGGCTATGATTCAAGAAGAGATTTTTGATGAGTTGGATGCGCCTATCAAGCGGGTAGCTTCTTTAGACGTTCCCCTTCCGTATAATTTGGGCCTGGAGGCTCGTGCCGTTCCGAATCCGGACAAGATCATCGCGGCGGTCAAGGCGCTCTTCTGATCCATTTATAGAAAGTTAGGAGGGATATGCTGTTTGCCAGTTGAGCAGATAGCGGTAGAAAATATGAGTATGAAAATTGTGATGCCTAAAACTGGCTTGACAAATACGGAGAACATGCTGGACACTTGGAGTGTTTCAGAAGGGGATGCTGTAAAAAAAGGGCAAGTTCTGGCGGAAATTGAAAGTGAGAAAACTACAATGCCATTTGAGAGCCCAGCGGATGGCATTATCCATTTGATTGCAAAAAATGGTGACACCGTAGCTGTTGCTGGGGTCATTGCATATCTGGCGGATAATAAAGCAGAATATGACGCAATGTGTGAGAAAAAGGATATTACTGCCACCGACGATTCCCCGGCATCGGCGGATGTCCAGACGAAGTTGGATGCAACAGAGGTTGTAATGCCTAAAACTGGACTGACAAATACAGAAAATGCGCTGGATGCATGGAGTGTTTCAGAAGGGGATACCGTAACAAAGGGGCAGGTTCTGGCGGAAATCGAAAGTGAAAAAACTACGATGCCATTTGAAAGTCCTTCGGATGGAATTATCCATCTAGTGGCGAAAGAAGGCGATACGGTTCCGGTTGGTAATGTCATTGCGTATCTGGCAGCTGACAAAGCCGGATATGAAGCAGTCTGCAAGATTTGCAATACAGAATCAGAATCAGAATCGGATGCTGCGCCTGAAAGTACAACTGCTGCAACGTCAGTTATTTCGTCAATCCGGCATGCAAAAGCGGTGACCAAGAGCGGTCGTGTTATTGCTTCTCCTCTCGCTCGTAAACGTGCTGCTGAAAAGGGAGTTGATTTGTCACTTCTAACAGGCTCTGGCCCGGGAGGCAGAATTGTGGCAAAAGATGTTGAAGCATATCAGACTCCGGTGTCGGGTATTATTCAGACAACCGAATCTCGTGAACCTGAACATATTCCGCTGACACCGATACGAAAGGCGATTGCCCGTAATATGTTTAATAGCCTGCATAGTATGGCACAGACTTCGGACTCAGTAGAACTTGATGTGACGAAACTAATGGATCTTCGGAAGAAGCTGGTGGAAAAACAGGATATACTGGGAACTAAAATTACCATAAACGATCTGCTTAGTTATGCCGCAGTTAAGATGATTAAGACTCATCCGCTGGCGAATGCTTCTTACACAGATACTGAAATTATTAGTTATCCGTTTGTCAACCTTAGTATGGCAGTGGCTACCGACTACGGACTTACATCGCCAGTAGTTCGCGATGCGGATAAGATGTCCTTGGTAGATTTGAGCAAGGCGCTTCATGAGATTACTGCAAAGGCACGGAACAAAAAATTAACTGCTGATGATCAAAGAGATGGTACTTTTACACTGACCAATATGGGTATTTTTCCGGTAGATGATTTCAACCCGATTCTTCCGGCGCCTCAATCCTGCATCATCGGTTTTGGTCGGTGCATGGAAAAGCCTGCTGTGTATCAAGGAGAAATTTGTATTCGTACGATGATGGTCCTTTCTGTTACTTATGATCACCGCGTATTTGACGGTGGTGAAGTTGGAAGCATCATGAAAACGATGAAAGAGTATCTGGAAAATCCGGAGCTGTTTCTTGTTCAGTGAAAGGGGAAGCGTCGACTGTGTCAAATAATGCATATGATTTAATAGTAATTGGTGGTGGTCCCGCTGGTTACGTAGCAGCTATACGTGCCGCGCAGTTAGGGCTGCGGACAGCCGTTTTAGAACGAGAGCATCTGGGTGGTACATGCTTGAATGTGGGCTGTATTCCGACTAAGACATTGTTTCAGAGCGCAGCAGTTGCCAATACAGTTCGGGATTCGGAAAAATACGGTATTAAGTCCACATTGAACGATGTAAATTTCCCTGAGGTAATTCGACGCAAGGATCGCGTTGTAAAAAAGCTGGTAAATGGTGTCAGATATCTTCTCAAGAAAAACAAAGTGGATGTTATTCTTGGAGAGGCTAAAATCCTTTCTTCGAAGCAGGTCAAGGATACTAAGAATGGCGTAGTCTATCAGACGAAAAATATTCTGATCGCGACGGGCTCTTCTAACGCCGTGCCGCCGATTCCAGGTTTCAATGGTGAGCGTGTAATTGATAGTACAGAGCTGCTATCAATGCAGAACCTGCCAAAAAGTCTGGTTGTGATTGGAGGCGGAGTCATCGGGTGTGAGTTTGCTAGTATCCTTAACGCCTTCGGCTGCCAGGTTACAGTGATTGAGATGCTTCCCCACCTGCTTGGCAATATGGACAGCACTCTTGCAGCATCCACGGCAAAGCAGTTCTCCGAAGAGCATATTCGGGTTGAGCTGGGCGCTAAAGTGAAATCCGTAGGTGATCAGGATGGCAAGAAGTTGGTGACGTATGAAAGAAATGGCATAGAGGGTTTCGTTTCTGCAGAATATGTGCTGGTATCTACCGGCCGCAAAGCTAACAGCGCTGGAATTGGTTGTGAGGAACTAGGAATCCATATGGACCACGGCTTTATTCAGGTGGATAGTCATATGCGCACCTCAGTTTCCGGTATTTATGCGGCAGGAGACATCACGGGTCAGGGAATGCTGGCTCACACCGCTTTTGCGGGTGGTACCATTGCGATAGAGAATATTGCTGGAGGAAATAGGGAAATGGATTTAAATGCGGTTCCCAAGGTAGTATTCGTGAATAGTGAGGTGGCATCCGTAGGTATGACAGAAGAAGAAGCCAAGTCTGCGGGTTACGACGTACTTGTTGGAAATTTTAATCTGGCTGGCAATGGCAAGGCTTTGGCCATGGGCAAAGCTGAGGGATTTGTGAAGATTGTTTCTGAAAAAAAGGACCACGCTATTTTAGGAATGCAGATGGAAGGACCCTGTGCGGCTGAATTAGTGACCGTAGGAACGCAATTGATTTCCTCTGAACTTCTGTTGGAAGATGTGGAGTATACCATTTATCCTCATCCTGCTGTAGCTGAAGCTATTCGGGAAGCATGTTTGGATGCGCTTGGCAGAGCTATTCACGCCTAGGAGAAATGACATGAAATTTGCGAAAGGTGATTTTAAAAATATTTACGCAATACGCTTTGAGCCAGGTGAGGATGTCATGCTGGGTCTTCAAAAGTTTTGCGAGGATAATGGAATTGGTAATGGCGTAATTATTTCTGGCATTGGGAGTCTTCGTGGCTGTTCATTTTTTGATCCGGAGGAGATAGCGGAGAAGCCGGGGCTGTATGCCTATGGCGATCCAATTGAACTGACCTGCCCGATCGAACTGATCTCCATGGGCGGGATCATCTGCACCGAAGAAAATGGGGCCATTTCCTTGCACATTCATGCGTCATTTGCTGATGAGAATGGTAAGGCATTTGGCGGACATTTCAAAGAAGGCAACCGTGTTCTTACGACCGTAGAAATGGTGATCGGAGAAATAGATCACATCAAAATGAGCCGTCGTGTCGAGCCAGCCAGAGGCGTTAAGGTTTTTGAACCGATCCAGTTGTGAGACAAATGGAAGCAGTATCCATACAATTCGTAGCAAATTCCGGTGTGTTCGTGAAGTATCGTGGTCTGAGTTTTTTGATAGACGGGATCTTCGGTAATAATCCGTATTTCACTCCACCTATAAAGGAAATTAAAAAAGCCGTATTTGGAATGAATAGTCCTTTTCGCGATGTGGATTTTTTGCTGTTTACTCATCGGCATACTGATCACTTCAGTGCGGTCTATGCAGATGAGTATGCGGCTAACAACCGGATCCGGGGACTCTTTGTCCCGCGAGCAGGAACGGATCCGCATTCATATCTAGAGGATCAGAGACCCTTGCCAAAGGCTGAAGCAAAAGGGATTCTTTATGAAATTTACTTGCAAGTGGGAGAACGTCTTTGCATCCCGCTTGCTGATGAATGCAGTGTCACCTTCATGTGCAGTCGACATTTAGACTGGAAGACGTATGCTACAGTGGTTCACTGTTCTATTTTATTGACTCTGGGAACGAAGCAATTTCTTTTTGCAGCGGATGCAGACGGTTCACCAGAAAACCGAGAGCTTTTTTGCAATTTAGGATCTTTAACGGCGATTTTTGTAACACCTTTATTTTTTGTGCATCCGGACGGGCGACATTTATTAGAGGCTATTCATCCTGAAACAGCGGTGCTTTATCATATCCCTTTTAAGGCGGATGATGTGACCGGACTCCGGCCGATGGTGGAAAGAGAACTTCAGGGTGAATATTCTTATCATCTGAAAGCTCTTACAGAACCAGGACAGACACTTTTTTTCTGAGAAGTGTGTTTTTAGAAGATTATGTTCAATCGAATTGGCCTGGTTAGAAGGAGAAATTAATCTATGAAACTTCCCAAGCATGAGTTGTTAAAAGAAAAGTTGTTCTGTTGGATGGGGGAAGCGGAGATGGACATCTTGACGAATTGCTTTGATATAGAGGAAGAGTGGATTCCGAAGGAGAGAATTGCCGCTGTCGGCAATCGGATTGGATATTTGCTCTCTGGTTCAGCCCTCTTGTCGCGTGGCAAAGACGTGTTGGTTATCGCAAGAAGCACTGTTTTCTGAATGCAATGGGCGGAATCTGTAGAAAAAAATTTGCGGAGAATGCGATCATTGCGCGAGAGGATTGCCGGGTTATTTGGGCGGATAAGGATATTATACAATCTGTTTGCTATCGTGCCTGTTGGTTTCACGGCCGTTTGATTACAGAGGTGAAGAAAAATATTCGGAAGCAGCAAGAGTAAATGAATTGTTGTTTAAATATCTCTCTTTGACTCAGATATCGGTTGAAAGAAGTTGATTTCGTGAGCAGCGGTAGACATGTCATCTTCAAGGAAGTTTGTTATGGATTAGAGTTGCTCGATATTTAGTAAATACGATAGGAGGAGTTTTTATGAACAATGTCATTTTAGATATCGCGGAACGAATTGCCACCGTCACTATTAACCGGCCGAAGTCGCTGAATGCTCTGAATACCGAAACGCTGACCGAATTGAATATTTGCTTTGCAGAACTGGAAAAGCGTAAGGATGTGCGTGTGGTTATTCTGACTGGATCGGGGGCTAAATCTTTTGTGGCCGGCGCAGATATCTCTGAAATGGTCAATGCGACACCAGCCGAAGGTCGCACTATGTCCTTATTGGCCATGGACACCTTCAATAAACTGGAGAATATGCCTCAGGTGACGATTGCTGCAGTCAACGGTTACGCGTTGGGTGGAGGCTGTGAGATCTGCATGAGCTGTGACATTCGTTTGGCTTCTGAAAATGCTGTCTTCGGGCAACCGGAGTGCGGTCTGGGTATTATCCCCGGATTTGGTGGTACTCAGCGTCTGGCCCGTTTGATTGGAGTGGGGCGAGCTAAGGAACTAATCTTTACATGTGATAAAATCGATGCACAAGAGGCATATCGGGTTGGTTTAGTCAATAAAGTTGTTCCTGCTGGGGAACTGATGGATGCCTGCTGCAAGATGGCAGAAAAAATTCTAGGAAATGGCAGCTATGCCATTTCCATGGGGAAAAGTGTAATTAACGCTGGAAGGGATATGGATTTGACCAATGGATTGAAGATGGAAGCGGATGCCTTTGGATTCACATTCTCCACCCATGATAAGAAGGAAGGTATGACGGCCTTTTTGGAAAAGCGGCCAGCGGATCTAACTGATTTTTGATAAGGCAGATGCAGGAATTTCCTGATATGCTGTTCCCAAGTAGGAGACTGGCGGGGTACACCTACTTGGGAGTATTTATTTAGGAGCTGCAACGAAATTAATTATTCATTAGATCGAATGATATAATTCCATTTTTATTCGGCGGATGTATCCTAAAATTAGTGTAAACATCCAAACTGATGCAAGGTAATTGCATCAGTTTGGATGTTTATTTAATTATGAGAAAAAGAAACCGATATAAATCACCGAGAAAGCGTGCCTTGCGCGAAATGATGACAGAGTTTTTATTAAAGAAATATGGCATCACGATCAAGGATAGCAGTGATCTGAACTGCGAAATTAGAGACATGATGTCAATACTGTTGGAAGGTGTGATGGATAAAGGGATGAGCGAAGATTTGGGTTATTCCATAAGACTTTCACAATAAAAAACTGCCGACAACCGAAACGGGCGTTCTTAGAAGACGAAGAACATTGACTATGGCGATCATTTAACTCAATCTTCCAAGAGACAGAAACGGTGGATTTGCGCCTCAGATCGAAAAAAGTATCAGAATGCCGTCATCCGAGACATGGAAGAGAAAAATCTGCCAATTGTGAGAGAAAAATGGAAGGAACTGCCGCTGGAAGAAGTCTAAGAAATTGTTTCTATGGATTTAATTAATTACCACGTACGAATCGTATAAATCGAATGCATAGACAAGCCTCTCTGGTTCATAAGTTTCTTTTATTATGTTATTATTATACAAAAGAATCGATCAAGTTTAACAGCATATTTTGTTGTGCGGGAAAGCAGTTTTTCTTATTATTGAACTTTGTCAGAGAAGATGGATGTCTGGAGGATGAGATGGCGGATTCACTGAAAGAAGCGGAGATATTTTCTGCGACCGGAATGACAAAGGACGGCGCGCCGTTCGCGGCCGCGGGATTTTGTGCGGCAGGAACTTCGAAGCACTGGGAAGAAGCGGTTTCTCGCTTTTCGAATGTGCCGGTGAAGAGCTCCTCGATCTATACAGTGGATCTTAATCTCGCGATGTGCCTCGCGAACTACCAGGGATCATCGCTCCTTCTCGCCGCAGTATGCTGTAACACCGGAAGTGATTTCGGAATGGACGAGCGAACGGGAGGCGTAATCGGAGAGCCCGGCATTGATGATGAATCGGCGGATTCCGTTGTTTCCTGGACGAGCAAAGGATTTCCGGGAGTCGCGGTTCCGGGAGGCCCCGGGATTTATGCAGACGAAAGCGCGGATCCGGATGCGCTGATCCGTGCATCGGAGGAGCTTTCGAAGCTTCTTCCGGACCCGACGGAAGAAGGAATTTCGGAAGCCCTTGAGAAAGCCGGAATTTCAGGACCGGCGCTGGCTGTTTTTGACGGCAGCGGAAAAGGCGCACATGGCGCGGTCTATGCGAAGGACGGCGCCGGGAAGGTTCTTTGCGAGATTCTTTCCGGAGGAGCCGTTTCGAATTTTTGACCTCCGGGTATTTAAATCGCAAAAGAGCGGGTTGCCGATAAGCCGATAAGAAAATTTGAATTTTTATAATTCTACGGATGAAGGGTGAAAGGACAAAGGACAGGAAATGGTATTTCAAACAATCTTAGACGCAGCGGAGGACACGCCGATGATCCGGCTGAATCATATGACAGGACCGGATGACGCGGAAATTCTTGTAAAATATGAAGGTATGAATGTCGGCGGGTCGATAAAAACCAGAACCGCTTTGAACATGATTGAGAAAGCCGAGGAGCGGGGAGAGCTGAAGCCGGATTCCATCATCACAGAGCCTACGAGCGGAAATCAGGGGATCGGGCTCGCGCTGGTCGGCGCCGTGAAGGGATATCGGGTGCGGATTATCATGCCGGACTCGGTCAGTGAAGAGCGGCGTCTTCTGATCGCGCAGTACGGCGCGGAGCTTGTGCTGGTGCATGACGCAGGCAACATCGGCGAATGCATCAAAACCTGCATTCAGATGGCAAAGGATATGAAAGAAAAAGATCCGAGAGTCTTTGTCCCGAATCAATTCGACAATATGGATAACATGCTGGTCCATTATGAGAAAACCGGGCAGGAGATTCTTCGGCAGGTGGATGGCCCGATTGATGCGTTCTGCGCGGGATTCGGAACCAGCGGGACAATCACCGGAGTCGGGCACGCGATCCGGGAGAAATATCCGGGTGTCCTGATCTGTGCGGCGGAACCGGAGCATGCGGCGCTTTTGTCCGGAGGAAAGATCGGAACGCATCTTCAGATGGGAATCGGCGACGGCGTATTCCCGAAAATCATGGACCGGGAGCAGATCAAGGATATCATTATCGTGACGGACGAACAGGCGGTCCGGACGGCCCGGGAGCTTGCACTGAAGGAAGGAATTTTGACCGGAATTTCGTCAGGATCGAATGTTTTCGCAGCGCAGCAGCTCGCGAAACGCCTGGGAAAAGGAAAACGGGTCGTTACGATTCTTCCGGATACCGGAGAGCGCTATTTCAGCACGCCGCTGTTCCATCCTGAAGAAATGTAGACGGAGCTGCTTTGCAAGAAACTCATAATTTACAAAAAACTTACGCTCCTGCGGCAGATTTCTTTTCATACGGTAAGTACACTGAAAAGATATGACAGAATGTATACAGGAGGGAAGCGGTAACTGAATGGGCAAAGGCAGAGAAAAACAGAAAACGGATAAAGAAAAAGGTAAAAATAAGAAGGAACGGGAAGAAAAGAAACGGGAACAATCGGAAGACGCGAATCGGTTTCCGCTTTTTGAAAAGGTTCGGAGTTCGGAATCCGTAAAAACATATATCCGCTGTCAGAATCAGGCTCTCATGGCGCTCGGCTATACCGAACATGGATTCGCGCATGTTGAGACGGTTGCGGAGAGGACACGGTATATTCTGGAGACATTGGGCGAGGACGATCACACGGTCGATCTGGCTTTGACCGCTGCGTGGCTTCACGATATCGGAAATATCGTAAATCGAGTGGATCACAGTCAGTCCGGCGCGCTGATGGCATTTCAGATTCTAAAGGATTGGAATGTTCCGGCAGGGGAAATCGCGGATGTGATCTGCGCCATCGGAAATCATGATGAGGGAAACGGCGTTCCGGTCAGCCGGATCAGCGCCGCGCTGATTCTGGCGGATAAGTCCGATGTCCGGAGAAGCCGGGTGCAGCAGGAGAATGAGCAGAAGTTTGATATCCATGACCGGGTGAATTATTCGGTGACAAGTTCAAAGGTAAAAATCAATCAGGACCGGACCGGCATAAAACTGAAGCTTCATATTGACACGCATTATGGTGAGATCGGCGACTATTTCCAGATTTTCATGGATCGGATGCTTCTCTGCAAACGGGCCGCGAACAGTCTGGGTCTTACTTTCCATCTGATTATTAATGAAATGCCGCTGATGTAAATCCCATAGAAGCACAGGAAGCGCTTCTATGGGTATTTTTGTGCCTTTCGATATTCGTGCTATAATTGTAATTATTGTTTTTATGATTTTTGTACATCTTAGTATACTTATACATTGAATACACCGAAGCGGATTCAGAGATCGGAAGGAGGAGCAGAATGGCAAGAGATCCGAACTGGAGAAGAACTCATTATTTGAAGGAGCGCCCGGGGACCCGCCGTATTCGGGCGTTTTTCCGTGCGTACAGAATGGAAATCCGTCAGAACAAGAAGACGTTTTTTGTGTATACCATGCTCCGCATTCTGATTGTATTCTGTATCATCCGGGAGGCAGTCCGCGGAAATTTCGAGTCGGTGTTCATGGCGGCGATGACGCTGCTTCTTCTTACGGTTCCCGCCATTCTTCAGATCCAGTTCCGGGTGGATATTCCGCAGCTTCTGGAAATAATCATCCTGCTGTTTATATATTCGGCGGAAATCCTTGGAGAAATCAATGAGTATTATACGAAAATTCCATTCTGGGATACGATCCTGCACACACTGAATGGTTTTCTGGCGGCTGCCGTCGGATTTTCTCTGGTGCTGGTGCTGAATAAGAAAGAGAATGTCGTATTTGAGCTTTCG